>JBOGMR010000100.1:0-4098 GCA_050746825.1 Bryobacteraceae bacterium
CCTAACGGTCGTTTGCATCCACGCGTCATTGTCGATTGCACAGGCGCCCATCGAGCCCGAGAAACGCCTGAATCATCACCGCGTCGCATCGCGCAACAGCCCGGCGCCGGAGCCAGGAGCCGAAAGCGAAACAATTCCATCGCTCGTGACAGGTCTTCAATCGCCCGAGGATTGGCGCAAGAAACGCCGGCCGGAGATTCTGGCGTTTTGGACTCAGGTCCTCGGCAGGCTCGGACCGCGCAACGAGGATCGCCGCTGGTTTGGTGATATCCGGAAGGCCGTCATTCACGAAACCCGGGAAACGGAAAAGTACACGCGTATCCGCCTCGACCTCCCCATCGAAAAGGATTTCTATCAGAAGCACGTTCTGCTACTACCGAAGAATCAGGGGCGCGGTCCGTTCCCGGCCGTCGTCTGCTGGAGTTCCAGCACGCCCGATTTCGCCGCTCCGGAACAGTGGTGGGGCAAATGGTTGGCGGAAAATGGTTACGTGGTGCTGACGAGCTGGTCGTTCATCCGGCATTATCGCGATGACACGACGGCCCGCAAAGGCGTCTCAGACAAGCTCTACGAGCGCTTTGGACGCTGGCTGCCGATGGCGAAAATGGTGCACGATGCGCAGCGTGAAGCTGAATACCTGCGAAGCCTGAAGCAGGTCGACGGCGATCGCATCGGGTTCATCGGATTTTCATTGGGCGCGAAGGCGGCGGTTTATGTGGCGGCGTTCGCGCCGGAATTCAAGGCGACGGTGGCGCTCGATCCGCATATCGCGGTCAATGGCGGCACGAACTGGTATGCTCCGTGGTACCTCGACTGGATGCGGCCATTTCCCGGCATCAACACCGGCCAGCACACGGTGCTGAGCCTGCTGAACCCCGATCCAGCGCGCCCCGGATTCGAGCACGACCATCACGAGGTGATGGCCCTCACTGCGCCCCGCGCTTTTCTTCTGCTCGGCGGCAAGCGGAGTTGTGAGGACTGCGGCGGCGATTCCGACGATCTGCAAAGCTGGGGCTACTTCAACCGCGCCAAAGAGGTCTACCAGCTCCTGGGAATCCCGGACCGGATCCAATTTGTGCTGACCGACGATGGGCACAAGCCCAACGGGCCGGAGATGGACCCCGCCTGGCGGAACTTTTTCGAGCGTTGGCTGAAGCCCCGCGTGAAGTGGTGAAGGCGTTCGGTCAGGCGCTCCGCGGGAACACCGCGCGCGCGACTCTCATCACGTTCCCTCCGAGAATTTTCTGAATGTCGGTGTCGGAGATACCGCGCTGAACCATCCCCACCGTAAACATCGGCCAGTTCGTCCAGGCCAGGCTCGGGTGCGATCGGTTGTCCAGGGCCCCAGGCGGCCAGAACGCTTCGTACCGGCGGCGCCCTCTCGGTCTGGGGCCCGTTTTGCGGCTCTCCACCTCCGCGCCTCGGGGTGTGTACGCGATGTCCGTTCCGATCGCCACATGATCCGCACCGAACCGCTTCACCAGATACTCGATATGGTCGATCATCGCGTTGAGGTCGCCGCTCCGGCCAAGGAACGACACGACGCTGTACACGCCGACGTAGCCGCCGCTGTCGGCGATCGCGCGAACGACTTCATCCGGCTTCGAACGAATGTGCCGGTGAACCCCGACCGCCCCACTATGGCTCGCGACGACGGGCTTGCTCGAGGCCTGGGCCGCCTCCAAACTCGTGCGCCATCCGGAATGTGCCACGTCCACGATCACCCCTACGCGATTCATCTCTGCGATAGCCTCGCGGCCAAGGTCGCTGACGCCGCCGTTGCCCGGCTCCGCGCATCCGTCGCCGAGGACGTTCCGCCGATTGTACGTGAGGTGCATCATGCGGATGCCGAGCTGGAAAAACATCCGGATGTGCGCGAGTTCCTCGGTAACAGAATTCCATTCCTGAGCGAGCGGCACGCCGTTCCCCGTCAAATAGAGACAGTGCCGCCCCTGCTTCCTGGCCTGTTCGATGTCTGCGGGCGTGGATGCGCGCGATACGTGATCGCGCAGCACATCGGTGAGATGCGTGAAGTGCGCCAGCCGCTTCAGCAAACGCAGCGGCGAGTTGCCTTCTTCGCCCGCGTTCTGGAGCACGCAGGTGACGCCAGAGGCCTTCCAGGCATCGAGGTATTCCTGCCGCTGGGAAGGGTCGTCGGCGACACGGGCGAGTTGCATCGCCGTGTAGCGATCCTCGAGCTCGAGACTGTTCGCCCCCGCCTCGATGGCCTGCCGCAGCGATTCGCCGTCGATGAGCGAACGCGGCGAGAACCCGTACGACTCCACCACGAGCGACCTGGCGTGCAACTCCAGCCCGTGCTCCAGATCTTTCTTGTTGGGCTTCAATACCGCAATCGCGGCATTACGCGCGTCGCGGATCTTCGGGTTCGTTTCGGCCGGCTGCAGTAGCGCCGCGAACGACCCGCCCATGAAATGCCGCCGCGAGGTCATGACTATCCACCTCCCAAATGGCGGCCGAACCAATCGGCCATCTTCTGTTTCTGGTCGTCGTTGTACACATGCCCGGTTTCGGGGTAGATGATGCTGCGGAAGTGTTCGGGCTTGCTGTACAGTTTGTAGACTTTTCCGAGGATCTGCTCGAGTGTCTTCATGCCCTCGGGCGGCGAACCGGCGTCGCGGTCGCCCGTCAATGCCAGGAAGGGTCGCGGCGCGAGCAGCGCCATGACACCCTCGCTGTCGAAGTGTTTGAGGAGGCCCGGAACGAAATAATAAATTCCGTGAGCCCGCAACGCGCGGATGGCGATCAGGTCCTCGTAGCGCGTGAAACACGCCACTCCAACGACAGCTTTGATGCGGTCGTCGATGGCGCCGAGCCACCAGGCGCGCGTGCTTCCCATGCTCATGCCCTGCGCGCCGATGCGGTTCGGATCCACCTCCGGCCGCGACGCCAGATAGTCGAGCGCGATCAGTTCGTCGCGTAGCATCATTCCCCACAGCGTGCGGCCGAGCCAAAGGTTGAGCTTGAACAACGACATCTCCTGGTCCGAACCACGCTGCATGGTTTCCAGTTCGCCGGCGGGCCCGATGCCCTTCCGCTCGCCATTGAAGTAGTTGTCGATGCCGATCACGACGTAGCCCTTTTTCGCCAGCAGCTCTGCTACGTCCTGCGACGTCGGTTGGTATCCGAACATGTTCTCCTTGCTGCTGGAATGGCCGTGCATGGTCAGAATGGCGGGATGGCGCTGTTTGCCGTCTTCGGGAATCGCAATATAGCCGGGAACGCGCGAATCCACGCCGTTGTCGAACACGAACTTCTCGATTCGCCAGCCGTCCTTCTTGTCGACCTTGACGACTTTTACGTTTGCGGGCGACGGTCTGGGCGGCATCTGTCCCAGCGAATTCACCACGATCCGCTTCACTTTCTCGCGCTGCGCCTTCCAGGAAGCAAGATCGCTCGGGATGGCGAGTTTGCCGATGGGCAGCTTGCGGAAGCTGTCAGGAACACCGTCCCACGGGCGTTGCAGCGGCTCGGGAGGCGCTTGCGCAAACGCCGCAAGTCCGATCGAGACAATCAACACGGTTCGCATGTGTCAAGCTTATCTTTATCCGGTTGCGCGCGCTGAGCAATTCCGGAGCGCGTTTCCGCATGTATCAAAGGGAGGACGAGTGTGAATCGTCGCCAATTTACGATGGCCGCGGGTGCGGCCGTGACAGGAACAATTATGCAAGCCACCGGTAACAGCCAGACAACAGGGAATCCTTTTCGCGAGTTGATCGAGCAGAGCATGCGCGATAAGAAAGGCCTCACGTTCTACGTGAAGGGTCAAACGATTGGCGGGGGCGTGACGAGGATGCACGGCGACGCGATCGTGGAGGTGCGAAATCAGACGCACAGCCGCATCGTGATCCGTTTGGATTCGGTGGACGCGATCGCAGCGATCTGAGCGGCGGCAGGACGCGCCGGCCTATCGCAGGAACTCCGATGGCGAGAGAACTCCTCGCGTCATGCGCGCCAGCCGAATCGCGCCCTTGAAAAAATCCCGCCGATTGATTCCCATGCCGGCTGAAGCACGGCCCTCTCCGCGAGGCGCTAGCTGCAGTTCGGCCGCGGCTTCCAGAACGCCGTCCACGTAGCTAC
>JBOGMR010000101.1:0-2385 GCA_050746825.1 Bryobacteraceae bacterium
CTTCCATCCGCCGGAGAGCGCCGAGGCAGGCGTGGCAAGCGCCTCGAATCCGGCGCGGCCGAGCATCACCTCGATGCGGACCCTCTTCTCTTCCTCCTCCCAGGGATGGCTCTGCACCGCCGAACTGAGTACGGAGCCCACGGTGTCGCTTGGCGCGAACAGCGAATCCTGAGGGACATAGGCGAGCCTGGTTTGCTTTCGCAGCGCACGCGTACCCGCATCCGGCAGTTCGTTTCCGGCCAGAATCTCGAGCAGCGTGGTTTTTCCGCTGCCGTTCGGCCCGATCAGACCGGTTCGGTCCGCTTCCGAAATACTCAATGAGAGATTGTCAAACAGGACTCGCGCGCCAAAGCATTTGCGGAGGGCGGAGCCACTCAACAGGACGGCCATGTCGTTATCTGACCAGCATGGCATTGCACCGGCCTGCCGTGCTACCGGCTGAAGGCGTTTTCTGGCCAATACCTGATCGGCATTCCGGGAACAAGTCGAATCACTGTTCCGAGTACGTCGATCACCTCGCGGTGATTCCCTAGAGGCGATCTGCAAGCGACGCCGGAGGGATTGGTACCATCGTCATTGCAGCGAGCTCGTAATCGACCCGTCGACCAACGGCATGAACAAACTTCAAGCGGAATTAACACGAGCTATTGAAGTGAAACCCTTGGTATTTGAGGGAGCGTATGACCCAAACCTCGCTCAATTCCAAGATTTGGTCGTGGCGACACAATCCAATCCAGCGTCGGACCTACAGCTATCTCTGTCGCACCCCGAACTGATTCGAAGGATGCACCAGGATTATGTCGCAGCCGGATGTGACGTGCTCCAGACCTTTTCATGGGGATTGCATCCTACTTTTTTCGACCCTCCTGTTGGGGACGACAAGATCGCCCAGGCAGCGCGCCGCGATGCCGAGATCGCTGGCGAAGTGGCTGGAACGAACCCTCCAACTGGGCGCCGCCGTTGGGTCGCCGGGATTGTTCCGGCAGGCGTTCCCTTGTCCTTAAAAAAGACGACCGTGGAGGCGGCGCAATCTGCGGCTCGGTTAGTGGCGGGAGCCCTAATTTCCGGTGGGGCCGACTTGCTGGTATTGGCATTGCAAACGAGCATCGTGGATGCCATGGCCGCGCTCGATGGCGTAGTTCAAGCATGCGAACACATGAACGCCAAGCCTCCGATACTCGTGTCTTTTGAAATTGGTCCCGTTGGCCATGCAGGTCCGGCGGGCTTGATTTTTGGCGGCGATCTGGCGCAAGCTCTGGCGACATGCGAGTCGGCGGGCGCATTCTCGGTCGGCGTGTACCTCACAACCCATCCGGCGCGCTTGCCTGAAGCCCTATTTGGATCCAAGGTTAGACGGACACACGCACACGTTTTTGCTGACGCAGGCTATACCGAGATCGTGGATGGAGAGCTTCAATGCTCCCTTGGACCGAAAGAATACAGTCGGATCGTCGCCGAGCAGGCAAAACGGTTGAGCCTTGGATTCATTGGAGGCGGCTGGGGGCTCAGTCCTCAACACATCCATGAGCTTCGTCTTGAGGTAGATGCGATCAAACGGTAGGCGACCGCTAATCGGCTTACCAAAAGGTCGCGATGGCTGAAGGCGAGGTACGAGCCCACGTCTCCGCAGAGAGCCGGCACGACGTCGACGCGACGATCGCGACCTTCCATCCTCCGCACTACGAGGTAATTCCGATGGGCGTAGTGAGCAACGCGAAGCTGCATTGCGCGGACTGACGATCCGACGAGGTGAAGCCGATTCTTCCGGTCGCCGAGCGGCTGCGAGCAGTCGCGCGAATCCCGCATGTCACGAAAACCGGCGCGCCAGAAAACGGGCTAGTGGATAGCCGGCGGATTGCGATATGCTGGTGTGGCGGCCACTCCATTTGGGCCCAGGAGGCGGGCATGAACCACACCACGACACGCCGGAATTGTCTCAAAGCAGTAGCGGCGGCGCCGCTGGCTCTGGCCAGTCAGGTGTTGCCGCTCGCCGCGCAAGTGTCTTCCAAAGCCGAGCGCAGCAAGCTGGCGATGCCGGGCCTGTATCGCGGCCGCGTGATCGCGGTTCGCAGCGAGGCCTCGATCGTCACCGGCAAGTATCAGGCTGAGCCTGTGCGCGCGATGCTGCACAAGGGCATGCAGGAGCTGACAGGAGCGGGCAACTGGGCCGAGGCCTGGCGCGCGTTCGTGTCGCCCGGAGAGCGCGTGGGTATCAAGGTGAACCCGGTCGGGGCGCCTCACGTGATCTCGGCGGCGGAAGTAGTGCGGGAACTCATCGACGGTTTGCAGGCCGCCGGGATCAAGCGCAACGACATCGTCGTTTACGATCGCTACCGGGCGCAGTTCTTCAAGGCTGGCTTCGACAAGTGGCTGCCCGAAGGGGTC
>JBOGMR010000102.1:0-7137 GCA_050746825.1 Bryobacteraceae bacterium
GTCGTAGCAGCAGCGGCCGCCAGCGCCCAGGACTCTTATGTGGGATCGGCCGCGTGCCGGTCCTGTCATGCAAAGCAGGTTGAGTTTCAGTCGCAGTCAGGTCACGCGCGGACGTTGCACAGCGCCATAGGCCATCCGCTTGCCGCGCGGTTCGCTCCGGCTCGTGATCTGACGCGTCCCCCGCATTTCCGATTCGCCTTCGCGTTCGAGGAGGGAAGGCTCCGCGTCGAAATCAGCGACGGTCAGAACCAAATCGAGATTCCCCTGGAGTGGGCTTTCGGCTCGGGAGCCCGCGGAGTGACGTTTGTCAGCAACCTTGGCGCAGGCTTGTTCCTGGAGCACGCTTTCAGCTTCTATCCGGAGGGAGGAACCTTCGATCTCACGCCCGGCCATTCGCGGCTTCCAGCGCGCGGCCTGATGGAGGCGGCCGGCCAGGCGTTCCGCGTCGAGGGCTCCAGCCGTGATATTCGCGGCTGCTTTCGCTGTCACTCGACCGGTCCCGTCACCGTATCGTCCCGCAGGGAAATCGGGATTACGGAAGCTGGCGTCCGCTGTGAGGTCTGTCACGGCCCGGGCCGCGCGCACGTTGAAGCAGCCGGCCGCGGAAACTCTCAGCAAACTCGCCTGGCGATCCGCCATCCCCGCTCGATGTCTGCCGACGCCCAGCTTCGCTTTTGCGGCTCTTGTCATCGATCGCCGGACGGCGGTGAGGCCGCGAACGATTTCACAAACGCGTGGAACGTCCGCCACCAACCGCCCTATCTCGAGCAGAGCAAATGCTTCCGCGCAAGCGCTGGAATGCTGACGTGCTTCACTTGCCACGCTCCACACGACAGCCTGCGTCGCGCAGACCCGCAGCATTACCGGGCCAAATGCGCTACGTGTCACAACGCGGACAGACGGCCGCCTGCTGCGGTCTGCCGCAGTGACAGCAGTTCGGATTGCACCACTTGTCACATGCCCTCAGTCCAGCCCGACCGGCGGTTGAGTTTCCGGAATCACTGGATTGGCGTCTATCGTTCGGGCGCCTCTCTCATACCGGCGAGATGAGGGTCCTGTCAGGGGAGTTGAGTGAGGCAGCCTCGGATGGCCGGAGCAGCAGGCACGCTCCCATCTCCGCCGAGAGCACCTTATCGCGATGAACAACTTCATGAGTTGCCGCTCGAAGGTGTGTTGATCAGGCCCACTCCAAATCTGAAGAGAGACGACCCCACTCTATCGGCGGATGTATCGAGCGCACCGGAATCCAAGATTTGGAGTTCTTTGATTCGGCCGCACCCAATTGCGAAAGAAGACCGTGATGCGGGCGGGCGAATCGGACCAGGCTCCCCCGCGGATCACTTTGTACTGCCCCGTCTCTGGTCCTTTTGGATTCTTAGCCGGAGACGCCTTGTAATACTCGCGCTCGAACCAGTCCGCGACCCACTCGCTTTGCGACCCTGCCACATCGTGCAGGCCGAATCCGTTCGGCGGGAATTAGGCCACGGGACCGGCGCCGCTTGCGCCCGAAGTAGCCTGCACGATTATTGACCACCTTCTGGCGCCAGCTTATCGGCGCTGAATTCGATCCGTCGCCCGAAGCCATCGAGGCGCTGTGGAATCGGATGTACGCGACGATGCGCGTCCGCGGGCAGACCGGCGGTTTTATGCTCGATGCGATCTCGGCGGTCGACATGGCGTTATGGGACGTGGCTGGCAGGGCTCTGGGATCGCGCGTGTGTGAGCTGCGGTCGCACGCTCCGAAGAATCGCATCCCGGCATACCTGAGCGGGCTTCCCGCCGGGTCGCGCGATACGCAGGGCTTCGACAAGGTCAAACTCTTCTACGACACCAGCACGCCCGAGGGATTCTGGCCGCGGCTGGACGCCGTGAAAGACGCGCGCATCGCGGTCGATGCGCTCTGGCGGCACACGCCGGAGTCCGCGTTGGCTTTCGGCCGTGAGCTGCGGGACGGCTGTCGACGCCGGCGCTCGCCGTCGTCTGCCTGGTCACGTTCAGCCATATGGCGTGGAAGACAAACTTGACCAGGGTCAGCCGCAGGTCCAGCCGACGCCGTCGCACGATCTACTGGATACAACCTCTACTCGAAACCGGCGGGCGCGCGAAGGAAGTTTCATCCACCAATCTGACGGCGCCGGCCGCTCGCTGAAGCTCCCGCCACGGCGCTCGGAATTGCCAAGGCTGGCCCGGCCAGTTCCTGCTGAGCAAGCCACGCAAAGGCCTCGCGTTCCGGTGTGGAAAAAACCTGATGCCATCCTGCTCCGGCTGGGCTTCGGAGAGTCCACTTCGCGGCGGGAACAGGAACGGGATGATGGCGAATCATCCAGAGTAGGTGACTGGCCGCCGCATCCGCCGCCTTCTTCGAGTGACTACGAAAGCGCGTCTTTGCAGAACTTGACGCACTTCGCCATTTCGGCGATTACGTTCGAGCTTTCCGGGATCTCGTATTCCAGCTCAATGTTCGCCGGCCACTTGTATTTTTCTTTCGCCATCAACTGGAGGATTTCCTTGAGCGGCGTGTCGCCCTGTCCCCAAACCGTATTGCCGCCCCCATGACTCTTGTACTTCTTGTCCTTCAAGTGAAAGCTGGTGATGCGTTCGTGATACTTCTTCATGAACGGGACCGGCGATGCGCTAATCGCCTCCGTGAAGTGGCCGACGTCGAGGTTGATCGTGTTGTACTTCGATTGCGCGAGAGCCGTGTCCCAACTGTGCTCGTTCACCTGAGTGTGGTTGTGGTATCCGATATGGATCTTGTGCTTATCGGCAAATTCTCCCACCCGCTTGGTCAGCGCTCCATCAGCCGGCAATTCCATCGTGATGCAATTGGCCCCGAGCGCCTTAGTCGCGCTGAAGATGTATTCGTACTCGTCGTCCGACATGTTTGCGGCGGGCGGCAGCTTGAAAATATCGATACTCACTCCCGCAGCGTTGTACATGGCGCGGAGAGCTTTGTACTTGTCCATGGGAACCGATAGGCGCCACTGCTTCCGCTCGCCGGCGGCCTTGCGCATCGCTTCCTGCTGCTCCGGTGTCAGAGGCGCACGTCCGCCGCGGCGCGGAGTGCCTGGCGCGCCCGCATACGATTCGGCCACGTCGCCCATCAGTTCGATCGAGCTGATCCCGAGATCCACGCAGTACTTCAATATGTCGGCCGCCGCACCCGGCAATTGCCGAAAGCTATAGGTGATCGCGCCGATCTGGACTCCTTTGAATCTGGAGTCTGGCTTCGCCGGCAAGCTCGCGGCCGGGAGGGCCGCGACCGCAAGTTTTCCGAGGTCCCGTCGTGTGAATGTCATTGGATCCGCCCTTCCGGTTACCCATCTATCATACGCCGCGCTCTCTGCACGAGCCACCCGGTGTCCAAATGAGAGTATCAAAGGTGGGCCAAATCAAGTTGTCAAACGCTCTGGCAAACCCTTTTACGGTGGCGGAGGCGCTGCAAGGCTGACAATTCCAACGCCGCAGCCAACATGCTGCTGGCAAACCCTATTACGGTGGCGGAGGCGCTGCAAGGCTGACCGGCCCGGCAGGACAGAGTGGTGAAACTGGTCTGGTCCGGCGTTCACGCCGGGAGCCACATGGGGGGGGTGCCGGCATCGTAGGATTCAAGGACCAGGTAACTCCTGGATCGATGGAGTTGGCAACTGTGGTGGTGGTCTAAAGCTTGGCCGCTTGTATTTGTTTACCAATCTTGAAGCCGCATGAATTCGGGACACTCGAAGATTTCGCTGGACAAATGCCAGCGTTTCGGCTACCGTAGAGTGGATGAAATCATCCGGTGGCCCTCGACGAGGCGAACCGCGGGTACCGGTGATCGATTTTGTCCCCAAGCAAGAGTTAGACAAAGCACAGCAGCAGATTGAGCGGCAGCGGCGAGAAATTGAGCGGCTGGAGCAAGAGGTCGAGCGCCTACGCAAAGAGCTGGACGCGGCCCTGCGAGCCAGTAAGCGTCAGGCAGCGCCTCATTCGCGCGGAGAAACCAAAGCCAACCCGAAACCACCGGGCCGCAAGCCGGGCCACGCGTACGGCCAGCGGGCCTGCCGGTCCATTCCGTCCCGTGTGGACGAACGGATTACAGTCCCGTTGGCGGCCTGCTGCCCCCAGTGCGGTGGCAGCGTGCACCTGGAGAGTTGCGAGGCGCAATATCAGGAGGACATTGTGCGGCGGACGGCAGTACGCCGCTTCGACATCGCCGTGGGCCGTTGCCAGAAGTGTCACCGTCGCGTACAGGGAAGACATCCTCTGCAGACTTCCGATGCGGTGGGAGTGGGCAGCGTGCAACTGGGGCCGGAAGCATTGGCGCTGGCGGCGATCCTCAACAAGCCAATGGGGCTGTCGCTGGGACACACGCGACAAGTATTGTTTTATGGATTTGGGTTGGAAGCCAGCCGAGGGGGATTATGCCGGGCGTTGGCGCGGATGGCCGACCGGGCCGAGCCGACCTATGCGGGTTTGGTGAAAACGGCGCGAGAGGCGGTGGTGAACTCGGTGGACGAAACCGGCTGGAAAGTAGGCGGGCAACTCCAGTGGCTGCATGTGGCGGTGAGCGCCCAGGTGACCGTGTACGGCATCCTGGCGGGGCGGGGATACGAACAATCGGCGGAGCTTCTGGGCGCCGACTAGGGGGGGTTTCTGGTGCATGACGGTTGGGCACCCTACTATCGATTCCGGCTGGCCTTCCATCAAAGTTGTTGGAGTCACCTGATTCGACGGTGCCGGGAGATGGCCCAAATCGCTTCTCCCGGTGCGGTCGCATTTCCTCTTGGCGTGAAGCATCTACTCCAGACCAGCTTGGCGTTACGGGATCGATATGAGCAGGGTGAGATCTCCGAGCACGGCTTGCGCAGCGCTACCGGGCGCGTGGAGGCCAAGCTGGATCGGATGTTGGACAGACACTACCGCAGTGGAGCGAACCGGCGGCTGGCGCAGCATCTGGAACATGAACGGCTTTGGTTGTTCAGCTTCCTGTACTGTCCCGGTCTGGATGCCACCAATCATGCAGCGGAACGAGCCATTCGGGGGATGGTGATCGCGCGCAAAGTGTGGGGCGGGAATCGCACTTGGGAAGGCGCGCGTACGCAGCAGATTCTGGTGAGCGTGCTGCGCACCTGTTGGCAGCAGGGCAAGGACGCGTTTACGCGCTTGGTGGGAATGCTGCGTGCGCCGCAGGCCACGACGCTCGACTTAGTGCCCGGACCGGATTGACCCGCCGACTACCGCCCGTCGCATGATGGCCACACCCGAATCGCTGACCTTTTGCGGGCGTACCTTCGTTCGCGCCGAGTTGGAATTGATGCGCCAGATTGCGGCAGAGTTTTCCGCCCTGGGCGTGACGGAGATCGCGCGCACGGTCTGCGAGTTGTTGGAGTGGAAGCGGCCGCAGGGAGGGTTGAAGAACCCCGAGTGCCGGCAACTGCTGGAGCGCTTAGCCTCTGAGGGCGTGCTGACGCTGCCCGATTTGCGCAAGCGGGGCGGAACGGGCCCGCGCCGGCCTGACGTATCGAATCCTTGCTCTGAGCCTGCGCTCATCGAGGGCGCGGTGAACCAGTGCGAGCCGCTGGAGTTGATCCTGGTCGAAGGCCATGCAGAGAGCCGCACCTGGCGCGAACTGATGGAACGGTATCACTATTTGGGATGCCCAGTGCCGTTTGGTGCCAACCTCCGCTACTGGGTGCGCAATCGCGACCGGTACCTGGCGTGTCTACTCTGGACCTCGCCGGCCTGGAAGATGCGAGCGCGCGACGAGTGGATCGGCTGGAGCGACCCGCAACGGAAAGCCAACTTGCAAGGGATTGTCAATAATAGTCGATTTCTGATCTTGCCCTGGGTTCGAGTGAAAGCATTAGCCAGCAAGATTCTGGCGCTGAGTGCCCGGCAAATGCCCCGCGATTGGGAGACCCGCTACGGGCAGCGCCCGGTGTTGTTAGAGACTTTGGTAGACACCGCGCGTTTTCGCGGAACCTGCTATCGCGCCGCCAACTGGATCTACCTGGGACAAACCGCCGGGCGTGGCCGCATGGATCGGGAGCATCAAGCTCACGGGCACGCCATCAAAGACATCTATATCTATCCCTTGATTCGGGATGTCCGGCAACACCTGCGCGGCGATCCCGCCCGGTAAACAAATACGATAAGAACAGCTCAGCGTCGCTTCGCTCCGACGGTGATCGGCATCACTCGGAACAGTGATCGCCATCAAATCGGAATCGGTGATCGGCTTCGCCGGAATACGCACTAAAATTGCATTGCCCCTTACAATATCGTGTAACAGATGGTGAACGTATGGAGTAAGCAAGGGTAGGAGCACGCGCCATTGTCGATCTGTCGCCAAGGTGGTCGAAACAAGGGTGAATAAACTCTCCCCTGTGATCCCATAAACGATCTTGGTCCTCACGTTCATGGAAGACGGTTTTCGGCGTCGAGATTGTTACGAAATCAGAACAGGGGCATCGCTTTTCGAATTAACAGTTTACGGTCAGTATTGGTTTGAGGACAATCTTAGTAACTTTCGAGTTGACTAAAATTGCATTGCCCCTTACAATATCGTGTAACAGATGGTGAACGTATGGAGTAAGCAGCTTATCTGAGCGTGTTCCCCGTTGAGTTTGCCGTTTTCTTGATCCGGCGCTCAGTTCTCCTAGGCTGCAACCTCGGCGCGCGTCACAGTACGCCGCTCTCTCCAGCCCACCACTCGGTCGCTCAAAACGTACCCAGTAACGGTTCGTGGCTTTCAGAATTCCGTCGAATGTTTGCTTAACGCTCAGCTAATCGGCGCCTATCCGGTGTCTATTAGGCGAGGTCTAAATCGTCGCACAGAGGTCTCAGCGGATTAGATACTCCGCAGGATAGGGCGGATGTGTGTCATCGATACGTTGTTTAGCGGCGGCGGACACGGTAGCAGAAATTCCTGTTTTCATACCATTGCGCTCGCGTGCGCTTCATAGGAGGGTTTGGTGACCAGGTTCTCGATTCTGTCTCTCGCCGTTTTCGGCCTGGTGCGCGTCAGTTCCTTGCAAGGCGCCCCAGACTTCTCCATCACGCCGAGTACCCGAGCCATCACCCTGGCCCCCGGTGCCGCGACAAATATCACGGTTCAGGTGGGCGCTCAGGGCGGATTCCAAGGCATCGTAGAGC
>JBOGMR010000103.1:0-7611 GCA_050746825.1 Bryobacteraceae bacterium
GATCTTCACCTGCGCGCGCGCGGGTGCGTTGAGTCCGGGCCAGGCGACCCAGTTCACGCTCGCGGCGGTGAGAGTCGAGCGCAGCAGCTCGCCGGGCCCGCCGACGATGACGCGCTGCGTTGCGGGGTCTGTGGCGATCACGTAGAGAGGCTCGGCGGCCGCGATGCCGAGGCCGCGCCGCTGGCCCACGGTGAAGTGATGCACCCCCGAGTGCTCGCCCAGAGTGCGGCCGCTGGTCGAGACGATCTCGCCGCGCAGGTCGGGCCGCGCCGCGCCTTTGTCGCGCAGGTAGGCGTCGAGGAAAGCGGCGTAGTCGCCGTTGGGCACGAAGCAGATTTCCTGGCTGTCGCTCTTCGCTGCGACCGCCAGGCCGAGCCGGCGCGCAATTTCGCGAACGGCCGGCTTGGTGAGATCGCCGATCGGAAACAGCGTGCGCGCGAGCTGCTCCTGTGAGAGACCGAATAAGAAATACGTTTGGTCCTTCGAGGCGTCGACGCCGCGCCGCAGCTCCCAACGGTCCGTCGCGTCATTGAACGACACGCGAGCGTAGTGGCCGGTGGCAATGTGAGCCGCGCCCACCGAATCCGCCATCTCAATGAAGCGGTCGAACTTGATGAAGTTGTTGCAGAGCGTGCATGGAATCGGAGTGCGGCCGGCGAGGTACTCGCTCACGAAAGGCTCGACCACCTGCTCCTCGAACTGCTGCTCGAAGTTGACCACGTAATACGGAATGCCGAGGCTGCCGGCGACGTGGCGCGCGTCGTAAACATCATCGAGCGAGCAGCAGCGTCCGGTCGCGCCCTCCGTCGAGAGCTCGGGCAGGCGGCGCTGGTTCCAGAGCTGCATGGTCATCCCGACAAGGGGGTGGCCGCGCTCGGCGAGCATCGCCGCGACGGTTGAGCTGTCGACGCCGCCGCTCATGGCGACCGCGATGAGGTTCGAATCAGACATGAGCGGGAACCGTTGCGGAGACTCTGCGCAAATGTGCGGCGGCGTCCGCAACCGCGCCGATCAGCGCGTCGACCTGCTCGACGGTGTTTGCGCGTCCGAGGGAAAACCGGAGGGATGAGCGCGCCTGCTCGCGCGAGAGGCCGATGGCGGTGAGAACGTGCGACGGCTCGACCGCACCGCTCGAACAGGCCGCGCCGCTCGAAACCGCAAAACCGCGAAGATCGAGCGCAATAACCATCGGCTCGCCCTCGATGAAATCGAAGCGGATGTTGGACGTATTGGGGAGGCGGCGCCCGCGGTCGCCGTTCACCGCAGTGTCAGGCGCCGCAGCGAGGATTCCCTGCTCGAGGCGATCCCGCAACTCGGCGACGCGCCCGGACTCGGCCTCGAGCGATGCACCGGCCAGCTCGGCCGCTCGTCCCATTCCGGCTGCGCCCGCCACGTTCTCGGTGCCGGGCCGGCGGTCGCGCTCATGATGACCGCCGAAAGAGATTGCGCGCAACTCGCTGCCTTTGCGTGCGTAGAGCGCTCCGGCGCCCTTCGGACCATAGAGCTTGTGCCCGCTCAGCGAGTAGAGATCGACCCCGAGATCACGAACGTTGACGGCCAGCCGCCCCGCCGCCTGGACACCATCCACGTGAAAACACACGCCGGCCTCGCGAGCGATCCGGCCAATCTCGGCGATCGGCTGCACCGTGCCAAGCTCATTGTTGGCGTGCATTACGGAAATGAGCACGGTGTTCCCGCGAATGGCCGCGCGAATATCGTCTGGATCGACCACGCCGCTCGATCCGACTCGCGCGAAAGTGACCGAGCCGCCTTCCCGCTCGATCTGCGCACAGGTGTTGAGCACCGCGGGATGCTCGATTGCGGTCGTGATGACGTGCTTCGCCTCGCACGGCCGCACGATGCCGAGCAACGCGAGGTTGTCGGCTTCCGTGCCGCCGCTCGTAAACACGATTTCCTTCGAGTCAGCGCCGATCAGCGCCGCCACCTGCCGCCGCGCTGTCTCGAGGCGCTGTTTGGCCGCCTGTCCGAAATGGTGGATACTGGACGCATTGCCGTACGCTTCGACGAAACACGGCGCCATCGCCTCCAGCACCTCTGGAGACACGGGTGTCGTCGCGTTGTGGTCGAAGTAATAATGAAGCACTCGATACTATTGTAACCAATGCCCTCCTCCATCCTTACTTTGACCACAGATTTCGGTCACACAGACCACTTCGTCGGCACGATGAAAGGAGTGATTCTCGGCATCCAGCGCGCGGCAAGGATCGTCGACTTATGCCACGAGGTCGCGGCATTCGATGTGGCAGGCGCAGCATTCCTGATCTCGCAGGCTTATCCGTATTTTCCGCCCAAGACCGTGCATGTCGTAGTCGTCGATCCAGGTGTCGGCACTTCGCGCCGGCCGATCCTGGTGGAAGCCGCGGGGCAATATTTCATCGGTCCGGACAACGGCGTGTTTGCTTTCGTCCTGTCGAACGAGAAACACAGGGTGCGCCACATCACGGCGGCGCGTTACTTCCGCAAAGCTGTCAGCCAGACGTTTCATGGGCGGGATGTTTTTGCGCCTGCCGCCGCTCACCTCGCGAAAGGCGTTCCTGCCGCGCGGTTCGGCAAACTGATTGACGACTACCTGCGTCCGTCCTCACTCAAGCCCGAGCGGACGGCGCGCCGCGGGTGGACCGGGCAGATACTCAGGATCGACCGTTTTGGAAACCTGATCACCAACTTCCACATCGATGAGTTCCAGCTTGTCGAGCAGGGCCCATTCGAGATGCAGGTGGGTCTACAGTACGTGCGGAAGCTCGCGCAGAGCTATGGCGAGGGCGACATCGGCGAAGTCTTCGCGATCGTCGGGAGCTCGGGAATGATCGAGGTCTCGGCCAACCAGGCGTCTGCAGCCAGGATTTTGGGATGCGGAGTCGGAGCGCCGGTCGAGCTACGCATCTTTTAACGGCGCCCGGGCGCTCCCTCGTGCACTATGGGGAAAAGTACCTACGCTTCGGCGCGGCGGAGGCATTCGGCGTAGAGAGCGTCGTAGACAATGAATTCGCGGTTGAGGATTTCGTGGTCGGTCAGGCCCATCGCGCTGAAGCCATGTGCGATCCATCGGAGGCCTTCACCGGCGGGGTGCGGGTTGGCCGGATGCGAATCGGCGGCGCGTACGATTTCGGCCATCAACCTGAGGGCGGGGTCCTCGATCCCGTACTGTTTGAGGATCGAGTCGAACGAAACATCCTCGCCGTGATGGCCTAACCCGGCGCCGGGCACATCGTAGACGACGCCGTCGGTGATCGTGCCCCAGTCGGTGTCGTTGGGCAGGAAGACGAACTCGGCTTGCGGATCGATGAAGTTGCGCACCAGCCACGGGCAGGCGACGCGATCGACTTTCACGCCTTCGCGTGTCACCCACTTCACGGCTTAATCGCCTCCCGCGGCCGGGGCGAACATCGGCTGGGTCCAGGCATCGTCGCCATTTGAAGCGCGCACGACCGCGCGCACGTACTTCTCACCGCCTTTGAACTGATACACCGGGGTCGTCTCGAAGCTCTTTCCCAGAACGCGCCCGCCTTCGCCGAGGAACGTCGTCGTGAATTTCTGGTCGGTGTACGGATTCGGGCTCGGGTCGATCGTAATTCGAAGCTCGTTCTCCGTGCGCTCGATAGACGCCAGTTCGACGCCGGTCGACGCGTAGAAATCGCCGCTGCGGAGCGCGGCGATAATGTTGGCAGGCGATAGGCTCGTCGCGCGCACCATGACCCAGCCGCGTCCGGGATTGGCCAGGTCTTTCGTCATGGTCTTGAACACATGCGCGTCGTCCACCGCGATGCCGTAGGTGACCTTGCCTGCCGACAGCAGCGCGTCCCACATCTCCTCGAGAGACTCCACACCGCCGCCGCCGCGGTTGTATACCAGCGGATGACCGTTGTAAACCTCAATCAGACTGAGCCGTTCCACCTGAAGCAGCTCGCGCGAACCGAAGGCCCAGCGAAAATTGGGGTGATTCACGGACGGCAAGCCCTGCGCTTCGCGAATCGCGTCGACGTTGCGCTGAATGGTGGCCACAAGCGAATCCCCACCCGCGGGCTTCACCAGTGATGCGAGCCCGTATCCGTTCACGTGAACTGGTGTTGTCCCGAATTTGTCTGTGACTTCTTCGCCCGGGATCAACAGGAACTTCTCTTCGGCGCCGAATGTGTCGTTGAGTTTCGCGACTTCGGTGAAAACGTTGTGATCGGACAGCACCAGGAATTGATAGCCGTGGTCTTTGTACCAGGCGGCCACCACATCGGGCGGCGAATCGCCGTCGCTGTTGGTTGTGTGTGTGTGAAGGTTACCCTTGTACCATTTCTTGGGAGGGGCTTGAACGGCGCGGCCGGGCGCGAGCGCGGCGGCCAGGCCCAGGACCAGGCAGACGGCCGCAGCGGCTCTTACGGCGAACGTTCTTTTCGTCGAGCGCATCTTTCGAATCATAGCGGAAACCGGCGGCCGAGAGGCCGGCGGGGCCGCCCCCAGAGTGCTCTAGCGTTGGGTGTCCAGCGCTGATTTCACGGCGCGCGCGAGATCGGCGGCTTTCCCTTTCCCCCAATAGTGCAAGAAGACGTACTGCGGCTGCTCGTGCGTCATGTGATTGTGAATGGCGACAATGTTGATGCCGGAGCCGCGGAGCGATTTCAGCACGGCCTGCACTTCCGGGACCAGCATCGCAAAATCGCCATCGACGAAAGCGCTGTCGTCGGACCCGGCGAACGCTGCCCAGGTGTTAACGCCCATCTGGTTGCCAACCTCGTGGCCGTGCGCCTTGGCCTTGCGTCCGATCGCGATCTTATACATGCCGCTGTTGGCCTGGCCCTTCACGCCAAGAATGGCTTCGATCGGTCCGGGTGTGATCGAACTCTTCTCAGGAGCCTGCGACCCGCCGAACGACGAGGCGGGAACCGGAGCGGTGGTTCGGATCTCGCGCACTTTGTCGACCGCCTTGCGTACCGCGCCGGCGATTCTCTCCACCGAACCCCGGCCGCCGATGTGCATGAACATCACGCGCGGATTGTCGTAGAAAAAGTGATTGTGCAGGGCGGTCACTTCCAGGCCATTGTCGAGCGCGACGCTCATGACCGGGTTGACCTCGTCTTCGGCCAGCGTGAGATCGCCCATCACCATCACTTGTCCGGCGCTCATCGAAGTGAACGCGGCCCAAGAAGTGAGGCCCATGAACGGATGCATCGGCTGACGGTCGGCCGTAACCTTCAGGTCGCTTCGCGGAAACGCCACGCGATAGACATCCTCTTCGGCGGTGTATGAACCCTTTGCCCCGGTGATCTCGTCGATTTGCGCACGCTCCTTTTCCGTTACCCGCGCGACGCAGAGCGTGGCGATCAGCAGTTCGAACAAAAGGACTTTGGTGACAGTGCTCATGCAACCATTTTGCATCACCGGGCCGCTCCTTCACTGACTCAGGGGCAGCAGATAAATATTGCCCTGCGTTTCGGAAAGTTCGTACACCATCCGATCGCCCTTCGGCGACCAGGAAGGATAGCGCACGAATGCACGCGGCGACGTGTACGCAGTCAGCCTCTTCTGCTCTTTGCCGTCTGTCGAGATCGACCAGAGATTCCAAGCACCCTCGTGCAACCTCGCAGCCGCGATCCGCCGTCCGTCCTGCGACCAACTGAACGGCCAAATCTGCCCGCGCGCATTGGTCAACTGGCGCATCGCGCCGCCGTCAGCCGGAATCACGGCGAGGTGCGTGTTGCCGTTGCGGATCAGCTCGAAAGCAAGCCAGGCGCTGTCGCGCGACCAGCACGCATAGCCCGCCGATTCGGAGTCGGACGTCAATTGCCGAACGTCGCCACGGTCCAAAGACAGCCGGAACAGGTTCAGGGCACCGTCTTGCGTTCTATGGAACACCACGACGCGCCCATTCGGCGCGAGCCGAGGACTGGCGCTCAGCTCGCTGAGATGCTTCAGCGGCCGCTCGACGCCATCGGCCAGAGACGTCATCATCAACCAGTAACCGTCTGGCCGGCGCGACGCGTAGGCCACAGCTTTGCCGTCCGGCATCCAGCTCGGCATGTATTCGGGAAGTGCTTGCGTCGTGAGCGGCGTAGCGTTGCCGCCGTCCGCGTCCATGGTCCAGATGTCGCCGGCGATCCCTTTTCTGAGCGCAAAGAACGCGATCTTCGAACCGTCCGGCGAAAACACCGCGTGCGAGTTGCGCAGATTCGTGTCGCGCGTCAGCAGCGCCGGCAGGCCCGCGGCATCCCCGTTGACCTTCATCGGCAGCATCCAGAGATTGCTGTTCATCGTGACCACGCTGAGCGCCAGCCGCTTGCCGTCACGCGAGATCGCAACATCGCCCGCCAACGAAGTTTCCATTCTCAGCAAGATGCGCGGGGTGCGTCCGCCAAGCTCCCAGATTGCCATCTCACCCGGCATCGTATGCGCCGATGCGTAGATGTGCCCGTCAGGGCCCGGCCGTGCGCTCAGATACACGCGCTCGTCGCTCGAGACTTGCCGCAATTCGCCGTTCAACGAAGTGCTCCAGAGGTAGGAGCGGCCCAAACCCAGATAGCTGATGAAAAGGATCCGCCCTTCCGAGGCCCACGTCGGCATGCTGTGTCGGCCCTCGGGGTGGCCATTCCGTGTGACCGCGCGCGCTTCGCCACCGGCGGCTGGGGCCACCCAGATCGTAGACGGGCCTATCGGCTGGTAATCGGCTACGGACAACGAGTAGGCATCTGTCGATCGGAAGGCAACCCAGGCCGAGTCCGGCGACCATGACGGTTGCGACCCGATCGTGCTGAGTTGTCGCGCCTTCCCGCCGAGCGCAGGAATAATCCGAACCCCGCCGCCCTTCACCGAATGGTAGGCCAGATAGCGGCCGTCGGGCGACCATGCCGGCTGCACATTCTGCTCTCCGTCGTTAGTGACCTGGATCTCGCGACCGCCGGGCACCACAGGTCTCACGTAGATCTCAAAACGGCCGGTGCGGTCCGACGTATAGGCGATGGCGCTGCCATCTGGCGAGAACGACGGCGACGTGTCGAGTGAGATCGAATTAGTGAACTGGACAAGCCTCCCCACAGGCTCAGTCCACGGGCGCGTCTGGGCTCTCCAGACAATCCCGGCGGACCCAATGATCGCCACCAGCGCAAGGGCGCTCCACATTGGCTTCCCAACCCGCCATGAGAGTCGAGGCGGCACCGGCGGTGCGGGCGTCGCTGCCTGCTGCGCGTCCGGCGTGGGGATAGCCGTGAGCGCCTCTGCCCCCAGCTCCGCGGCCGTCAATTCCGCGATAAACCGGTAGCCGACTGTGGGAACCGTCTCGATGTATTGCGCCTGCTTGACGTGATCGCCCAGAGCTTTCCGAAGCTGAGCGACGGTGCGGGTCAGCGCATTGTCTGTGACGAACGAATCTCGCCAGACCGCCTTCATCAGCTCTTCTTTGGTGACGACACGGCCGCGATTCTCGATCAGGAACAGCAGCACCCGAAACGATTTGGGTTCGAGGGGCACCGGCTGGCCCGCAGCTCACCGAACAAGCTGAGCAACTGGCCGAGAAACAGCAGCAGATCGCGGACGCCGAAAAACAAATCTCCGATCTGGAGCGGCAACTGGCGTTGCGGCAACAGAATTCCACCAACTCCTCCAAGC
>JBOGMR010000104.1:0-10653 GCA_050746825.1 Bryobacteraceae bacterium
GTATACGGCAGCGGCGCGTTCGCCTTTTTTCCTATCGCGTACAGCGCGTCCATAGAAGCAAGGTAGATGCGGCCGCGCGAAACGGCTGGCGAGGCGATGATGGGTTCGGGTTGCTCCGGCGTGCCCAGAAGATCCTGGTCGAGAATCTCGCACTTGTCCTGGCGCGCTCGCAGGATGAAGAACTTTCCGTTCTCGGTGCCGACGTAGATCTTGCCGTCCGCCAGCACCGGCGACGATTTCTGAATCGTACCGAGGTTCTGCCTCCACAGTTCCTTGCCGGTGTTGACGTCGAACGCGAACAGATTCGCTCCGTTGTCGGCCTGCAGGACGCGATCGCCGTCGAGGATTGGCGACGAGTAGCCGCCCTGAAATCCCTTGAACGCCCATTTGACGTGCTGCTTGCCGAGCGGGCCTTTGGCGGTGGCGTCGATGGCTGCGATGAGACCCATCTCGCTCGAATCGAGATTCTCTTCGCTGTGCGTCACGATGGCGTTGTTGTTGTAGAAGAGGGCGCCGGTGTTGAGGCCGCGCTTGCTGACTGTATAGCTCCACACCGGTTCACCGGTTTGCGGCTTCATCGCATGAAGCGCGCCGTCGCTGCCGCCGGCGATCAGCAGTCGAGTGCCGTTGATGGTTGCGGCAATCGGCGGCGCGTACGTAGTGTCGAATGGACGGCCTCCCGGGTTATTGACCCAAACGGTCTCTCCCGTCTTCTTGTCGAACGCCATGAAGCGATGCGAGGCGCGGGCGTTGGCGCCCCAACTGCTCGTAACGCCGCTCATGATGACCAGGTCGCCTTCGATGACAGGCGAGACGGTGCGTCCGCCGTGCGTGGTCACCAGGCCGAAGTCTTCGGCCAGCGAGCGCTCCCACAGCAGCTTGCCCTCCCATGTAAGCCCGAGCAGAACACCGCCGACGCCCAGAGCGTAGATGTTGCCGGTCGAAAGATCACCGGCCGGTGAGGACCATCCGATGCGATGCGGGGGCACGTCGCTCTGGTAGACATTGAATTTGTGCTCCCAGAGCAGCTTTCCGGTATCGGCGTGGAAGCACTGGACTCGCTCTTGCAAAGTGGCATCCTTGCCGGTCGAGTTCAGCAGATAGACGTGATCGCCGAGAACGATCGGTCCTGAGCGCGAACCGTAGGGAACGCGCCATGCGAGGTTGTCGCCGGAGGGAGCCCAGCTCGCGGGGAGGTTCTTTTCGGCGGAGACGCCGTCACGCCCGGGGCCCCGCCAGTTGGGCCAATCACTGCCCGATGGCGAGCGTTGAGCGGAGGCGATGAAGCAGAGCGCACAGAAACTGAACGAGAGGGAACGCAGAATCGCCTTCATATGCTGACGCCTTCATTATATAGTGACGGCTGCGTGGAGGCGGACGTAACGGCTGCACGAAACGGCTCGCGAATGCGTCAAAATTGGAAGACATGACTCGGCGCGGTTTCGTGTATTCAGTGGTTGGGGCTTCGGCTGCTGCGGTATCGTATCCGTGCTATCTGGAGCCGCGGTGGCTCGATGTGACGGAGAATCGCGTCAAGCTGGGCGGCATCGCTCTATCGCAGCCGGTCAGGGTGCTGCATCTTTCCGACCTGCACGCTTCGTTCGAAGTGCCGCTGAGTCTGGTCGATCGCGCGATCACGCTGGGTTTGGAGCAGAAGCCGGATCTGGTTTGCCTCACCGGCGACTACATCAGCCGCCGTTCTCCGATCGATTCGAGCGCCTATGTGCGAGCGCTTCGGCGCCTGTCGGCGGCGGCGCCGTCGTTCGCGGTGATGGAGAACCATGACGGCGGGATCTGGGCCGAGCAGCGGCGCGGGTATTCCGATCACCGCTTCGTCGACCGCATCCTCGAAGAGAGTGGGATCGAGCTGCTTCATAATCGCTCGATGCGCGTCCAGGTGCGCGACGCGAGCTTGTCGCTCGTCGGTGTCGGCGATGTGTGGTCGGGCGAGATCGACACGCGCGCTTTTGCCGAGCTGCATCCGAAGGCGCCGGTGGTGCTGCTGTCGCACAATCCGGATAGCAAGGACGTGCTCGGCCGCTTCCAGTGGGACCTGATGTTGAGCGGGCACACGCACGGCGGGCAAGTCATCATCCCGTTTCAGGGTCCCAGCTACGCGCCCGTCATAGACAAGCGCTACGTGGCCGGTTTAAAGGCGTGGGGCTCCAGGCAGATTCACGTCACACGCGGCGTCGGCAATCTAGCAGGAGTGCGGTTTCGGTGCCGGCCTGAGGTGAGTGTCCTCGTGGTTGGTTGAGGAGTGGTTAGTGAAGCTGGCCGCCACCTTCCAATTTGCGTAGGCGCTCCTCCAGCGCATCGAGGCGGCGGTCGCGTTCAGCGAGCAAGCGGTCGATGTTTTCCGACCAATCCACGAATCGGGCCCACGACTTCATGCCGGCCTGGATGAGCGCCCCTTGCCTGTCTAAGCGGACCCCCATACGATCCAGGCGCGTCTCGACCTTGTCGAAGCGTTCCCCCATCTCTCTCTTGAGCGAATCGAACATCTGCTCGAAAAAGTGCATCGTCTGCTCGTCCATTTGCGCCACCTACGTTATGCGCGGTCTTTGCGCAGTTCGCCCTGAATCCAGTCTACACAAACGTTTGTGTCGACGCGATCTCGAGGAGCCGATTGTACTTGGCGAGGCGTTCGGAGCGGGTGACCGAGCCGATCTTGATTTGGCCGGCGCCGGTGGCGACGGCGAGGTCGGCGAGGAAGTCGTCTTCGGTTTCACCGGACCTGGCGGAGATCACGGCGCGGTAGCCGGCTTCGCGCGCGCGGTCGACGACGGCCAGTGTTTCGGTGAGCGTGCCGATCTGGTTCATCTTGACGAGAACGGCGTTGGCGGCGCCGAGCGCGATGCCGCGATTGAGGCGGGCGAGGTTCGTGGTGAACAAGTCGTCGCCGACGAGTTGTATGCGGCGGCCAAGTCTAGTGGTAAGTGAGACCCAGCCGTCCCAATCGTCCTGGTCGAGTGCGTCTTCGATCGACGTGATTGGATAGAGGTTGGCCCACCGATCGAGCAGGTCGATCATCTCCGCGCTGGCGGTGCTGAAGTGCGAGGCAGCGACGTCGAGCGCGATCGATACGTCCTGTCCCGGTTTGCGGCCCGCCCGCTCGATTGCGAGCGTCAACAGTTCAACCGGCTTCTGGTTCGATTCGAAGGCAGGTCCCCAGCCGCCCTCGTCTGCGACGCCGGTCAGCGCGTATCCGTGTTCGATCAGAATGTCGCGTGCCGCGCGATGCACGGCCGCAACGGCCTCGATCTGAGCGGCGCAGCCCTCGATGCCGTGCGGGATCACCATGAAGTCCTGGAAATCGATGTTGTAGCCGGCGTGATGTCCGCCCGAGAAGATGTTGACCATCGGGACCGGAAGACGCGGCTCGCGCGTGCCTGCGAGCCGGCGCCACAGAGCGATCCTCTGCGACGCCGCAGCCGCGCGAGCCACTGCGCACGACACGGCGAGGATGGCGTTTGCCCCGAGCCGCGATTTGTCCGGCGTGCCATCGAGCTCGATCATGCGGCGGTCGGCTTCGGTCTGGTTGGTCGCGTCGAGTCCAGCGAGCGCCCGTGCGAGAATCTCGTTGACGTTCGCGACGGCGCGCAGCACACCTCTTCCGGCGTAGCGCTTCAGATCGCCATCGCGGAGCTCGACGGCTTCGTGCTTGCCGGTCGAAGCGCCGGACGGAGCATGCGCCTTGCCGGCCGAGCCGTCCTCGAGCTCGCAGCGCGCGGCGACGGTGGGGCGGCCGCGCGAATCGAGGATCTCCCAGGCGCGGATCGCGCGGATCGCTTGCTTCATCAAAGCCTCTCGAACACTTCAGCAATCGATTCGGGACGCCGCGCGATCAGGTCGCGCGCAAACGCTCGCACGCGCTCTTTCATTTGCCCATCCTGGATGTACTCCACCGGCGACTTGCCGTCGATTCGCGCCAGCATAAGCAACGGCAGGTGATCGATCGTGGCTGGCGCGAGCTTGCTCACTGCGCTCCAATATCGCGCGGCAGCCTCTGCGAGCTCGGCGCGGAGATGCGGCATCGCAAACGACTTCAGCAGAAGGTGATTCAGCAGGAAGGCCGTATCGAACGACGGATCGCCGAAGTGGATCACTTCGAAGTCGATCACCATCACAGAATCGCCGTCGACCATCATGTTCTTCGGGCTCCAGTCGCCGTGCACAAGACTGCGCCGCTCGCGGCCGCAGCGGTCGATCGCGGAGAGGAACAGCGGCGCGAGGTCCGGATGGCGAGACGCGGTGAAGCGGTAATAGGGATCGAGGCGGAGCTGATCGAACACGGTCTGGTCGCCGAAAGTGTCGCGCAACTCGGGCGAGTCGAGGCTCGCTTCGATCATGCGCGCGTGGATTCGTCCGATAGACTCGGCGACGGCGAGCGAAACGCGCCCCGCCATCAGCTCGGACTTCCAGCTTGTGCTGGAGGGCGCCGCGGTCATCGCGAACAGGAAGTTCTCGCGGTCTTCGAAGAGCACTTCGGGGAGCGCACCCTCGGGTAGTAAGGGCGCGAGAAGCAGGAGCGCCTCGGACTCGCGCCAGATGCGGTTGATGTCGCTGAACCAGTCTTCTTTGACGCGCAGCTTTGCGAGCGCCTGCTTGATCACCATGCGGCAGCCGTCTAGCTCGGCGAGCACGACGTGGTTGCTGACGCCGCCCCCGAGGGCTTCGGTGCGGACGCTCTCGACAGGGATCCCTACGAGATCCGCGACGTAGCGCGCGACTTCGCCGGGGGTGGCTTCGATCACCGGGCCACGTCCCTGCGCTTCAGTCTTAGCTTCTGGAAGTCGGCGCCGCTGATGACGTAATACCAATCGGCGAAGCGGTTGTTGTGCTCGCGCGCGGTGCGTTCGCCGGCCGCAGCGTCGCCGCCGTACTTCGAGGCGCGCGCGGCGTCGAAGGTGGCCATGACGAACAAGTAGCGGCTGTCGCCGGGAGTCACGACCTCGCCGAAGCGGAGCGAGTACAGAACGCCGTTCACCGTCTCGACAGACATTTCGCCTTCGTTGGCGAACAGGCGTCCGTTGGGGGCGACGAAATAGCCGCGCTGGCGCAGCGACATGGCGGCTTCGAGTGAGAGTTGGAAAGTGCCGCTCTTGAGGTCCTGGGCGAGACTGGGCGGCTTCGGCCGCGCGTCGACGATCTTGAGCGTATCAAGTGTTGACGCCATCGCGTTGACCGCGGCGGTATTCAGCTTCTCGACGCCGGCCATTTTCCACTCGTTGCCCTCGCGAGCCAGCGTGACTGTGTCCACGTTCTGGATGCTGCCCATGCCCTCATTGATTGAGTAACTGTTGACGATGACGCGCCGGATGGAGGCGGTCGCGATGCGAAGCAGTCCGGCGTTGATCCAATCGGCGAAGCGGGCCGAAGGATCGGCTTCAGTCTTGACGGCGTAAGTGCGCTTCTCACCGGGGACGCGAATGTAACGGTGGCCGGGCTTGCCTTCGACGGTCTTGCCGAGGATGTAGTCGGCGAGGACGGTTTTGTGGGCGTCGCGGAGTGTGACGCGCTTACCGCGGCCGGTGAGGCTGGCGGCCTTCTGATCGAGCGGATCGACAACGCCAAACTGGGGATGATCGGAGGCCGAGTCGGATCGCACCAGGTCTTTGCGCAGGTCCATAAGCGCGGCGGCGGTTTTGGCCATGCGGTCGCCGGCGTCGACGGGATAGTTGTTGTTGGAGGGAAGCACCCAGCGGCCGCGCTGGAATTCGACCTGGAAAGGGCGAGCGGTGGCGGTGGACTCGTCGTAGTCGACGACCTCGATGATGCGTGCGGCTTGAGGGTCGGTGAATTTCGGGTAGAAGGGCTCGCCTTGGTCGCTGAGGATGGCGGGGGTGGCGGCTTCGGGCTCGACTTTGGCCGCGATGATGGAGAGCGCGAGCGCGGCGGCGAGGAAGGCGAGGGTGCGGAGGGTTTCGGTCACGCCGCTTCTCCTCCAACCAGGCGGTCGACAGGGACGCCGATGCGTTCGCGGCGCAGGCGGCGGATGGAGACCAGGAGGAAGACGACGAACGCGGGGATTGGCGGGAGCGTAACCGCGAGGAGTTTGATGGTGTTTTGGATTGTGCGGATGGAGTTCTCCATGTCGGCGCGGCTCGATTCGAGCTGGCGCTGTTTCTCGTCTTCGATGGAGGTCCGCGCCACTTGCAGACGGCGATTCTCGACGGACTGCAGGTTTTGAATCATGATCTGGCGGGTCTGGTCGTCGAGGTCTTTGCGCTGCTCGACTTCGCGTACGGCGCGATCGAGGCGCGCCTGGGCTTCTTTGAGGCGTTGGTCTGCGATGGTCTCGGCGGCCTGCGTCTCCTGAATGCGCCGCGCTTCGTAGGTGCGCGTGCGGGCTTCGACGGCTTCGAGCGTGCGATGGCGCGGGCGGCGCTTGCGCAGTGCGATGAAGGAACTGTCGCCGGCGAGCTGGTCGACGGCATTGAGCAGGAAGGTCACGTTGTCGAAATTGAGGTTCGCGACGCCGCGGCGGCGCAGCTCGAAGAACTGCTCCCCCATCATGTCGGCGTCGGCAATAACGATGGCGTTGGCGCCGCCGCTGATTCGGGCAGCCAACACCTGTTTTGCGGAATCGGGCTGATGCGGCGGGTTCTGGTTCAGCGTGACGCCGAATAAAGAGCGCTCCACGATCTGGTCCAAACGGACGGTGCCGGAATCGTCGCTCGATTCGAACAGAGGCGCGAAGGTGATGCCTTGAATCCCGCGGCTTTTCAGAGTGCCTGGATAGAGGAGCACGACTTCCTGCAAACCGGCGGTGACGGCTTCCTTCTGATTGAAGCCTTTGCCGACGAACACCAGTTCCTTGGGGAGACTCTTCAACTGCGGATGCGGATTGTGATTGTCCCAGACGATGCGATTGGCGTGCCAGGAAACACCGAGCGCGTCGAGCAGCGGACGCAGGTTGGCGCGCGCGCTCGTGCTGGGAGGCGCGCCGAACGGGCTTGCCCCTTGCGGGATATCCTGCGGCGCCAGCTCGAGGTTAAAAGCCGGCATCGGATCGAGCGCGAGGAGCACGCCCCGGCCCTTCTTCACGTAGGCGGCGAGGCGGTCGGCTTGCGCCTGCGGCAGGCTCGAAGGAAGCGTTGCGATCAGCACGTCGAGATCCTCCGGGTAATCCGCATCGGGCGGGACCTGGACGACTTCGTACTGCTTGCGCAGCTCCGCGACAATCGACCAGTCATTGGTCTGCGCGCGGCTCTGAAAATCGAAGCCGCCGAACATCTTCGCGGCGGTGTTGAGAATCCCGATCTTCCGGCGCCTGGCGCGCGAGACAACGCGGATCGACCGCATCAGTTCGTATTCGACCGGAAGGCCGCGATCGAAGAACGGAATCACGAACTCTTCCGAGCCGGAGGTGAACACGAGGCCGAGAAAGATCTCGTTCGACGCGCCGGCGCTTTCTTCCGTGGCGGGAATGCGGTAAGGACGGATGTTGTAGCGCTCCTGCGCCTCGCGCGCCTGCGGCGAATACTTGACGGTGTCGAAGATACGCGTGTGGAGGTTCTCGCCCGCGACGGCGTCGAATTCGCGCAGGCGCTGGGCCAGTTCATGGCGAACGTCGGCGTAGCTGCGCGGCACCTCGGAGCTGAAGTACGCCTGGATGAAAACCGGCTGCCTCGGGTTCAGGCCGGACAGCAGGGCCCTGGTGTCGGGCGAGAGCGAGTGAATCTGTTCCGAGGTCGCGTCCCAGCGCACGCGCGCCTGCGACGCCAGCACCGTGAGGGCGGCGGCGGCGATTCCGAGCGACGCGGTGCGAGCCAGGTAATGCGCGCCCAGGCGCGGCGCGCCTTGACCGGATGGCCATCGGCGCCGGCCGAGCAGGGCGACGTTCGCGTAGAGCGCCGCGGCGCCGAGCGCGAGGAAATAGACCACCGAGCCCAGTGTGACGACGCCGGTCGAGAGGTCGCGGAACTGCTCGACCACCGAGAGGCGCTCGGCGAAACGCTGCAACTGGCCCGTCATTATGGCGCCCGCGCGATCGAGAAAGATCGGGATCGAGCAGAAGACACTGCCCAGGATGAAGGCGACCGTGAGGTTGTCGGTCATCATCGAGCCGAGCATGGCGGGCGCGAGCAAAGCGACGCCCATCAGCCAGTAGCCGGCGTAAGTGGTGATCATCAGGCCGGGGTCGGGATTTCCGAGCCAATGCAGCACGACGATATGGCTGAGCGAAAACAGCAGCGCCACGGTGTAGATGGCGACGCCCGCAAGGTATTTGCCGAGCACCACTTCAAAGTCGCTTGCGGGGAGCGTGAGCAGAAGTTCTTCGGTGCCGTGCTTCTTCTCGTCGGCCCACAGGCTCATGCTGATGGCGGGCACGAGGAAGATCAGCAGATAGGGGAAGAAGCGGTTGAGCTGATCGAGGTTCGCCAGGTTGGTGGCGAAGAAGCGTTCCTGCCAGAATGCGGCGACGGCGCTGAGAAAGACAAAGAGCGTGATGAAGACGTAGCCAGCCGGTGTGCTGAAGTAGCCCGCCACCTCGCGCGCGACAATGGCGCGCACGGCGCCAAAGCCTACGCGTCCGCGCTCTCGCATACGTCCGTCTCCTGTTGTCGTTGTTGGGACTCGGTGAGCGCGTGGAATGCGTCGTCAAGCGAGCCGCGGCCGTTGCGCATCTCGCCGGGTGTGCCGTCGAAGACGATGCGGCCGCGGTTGACGAAGATCACGCGGTCGGCCATGGCTTCGACTTCCTGCAGGATGTGCGTCGACAGCAGAATCGTCTTGCTCTGGCCCAGCTCGCGGATCATGCGGCGGACCTCGCGGATCTGGTTAGGGTCGAGGCCGCTGGTGGGCTCGTCCATGATGAGCACTTCGGGTTCATGCAGCAGCGCCTGCGCCATGCCGACGCGCTGGCGGAATCCTTTCGAGAGCTTGCGGATGCTCTTTTCGATCACGGTGGCGAGCGCGCAGCGGTCGACGACATCGTCGATGCGGCGGCGAAGGTGATCGCCCGTCAGGCCGCGCGCCTTGCCGAAGAAGCGAAGCAGGCCGAGCGGCGTCATGTCGGGATAGAGTGGGCCGTTTTCCGGAAGATAGCCGAGGCGCGCGGCGGCGATGAGACGGTCCGAAGCGACGTCCACACCCGCAACGCGAGCGACGCCGGCGCTCGGCGCCAGAAATCCGGTGAGGATCTTCAACGTGGTCGACTTGCCGGCGCCGTTGGGGCCGAGGAATGCGGCGACCTGGCCCTGAGGCACACTGAAAGTGACGTCACGGATTGCGGTGAACGTGCCGTAGATCTTGGTGAGGCCGATCGCCTCGATCATGGGCTGAGAAATGGGTTCGGCCATGGTCGATTCGGTCGTTTCGTCCTTCAGTGTACTACGGCCGGTGTGGTGTGGGTTGGGGGGAAGCCGGCATCGGGCAAGCGCACCGCTCTCTGACGGTCGACTGGCAGGATACACTGTGGGAGCGAGGTGCGCATGACTAAGTGCTCCGCAGGATTCGCTCTGTTTAGTCTTGTTATGTGCAGCGGTGCTGCCGCGCAGGACGAAGCCGGCTTTGTCGCGATTTTCGACGGCAGGACGCTGAATGGGTGGGAAGGCGATCCGAAATACTGGCGCGTCGAAAATGGCTTGCTCACCGGGGAAGTTACGCCGGATACGCTGCTGAAGCGGAACTCATTCATCATCTGGCGCGGCGGCGTCACGAAAGACTTCGAGCTCAAGGTGGAGTACCGAATCACCGCGGGCGGCAACAGCGGCATCAATTACCGCAGCGTCGAACTGCCGGAGCAGCCTTGGGGAATGCGCGGCTACCAAGCCGACATCGACGGCCCGGGCCGGAACGCCAACCAGGTGCGCCACACCGGGCAAAACTACGAGGAGCGCGGGCGGACGTTTCTGGCGCTGCGTGGACAAATGGTTCGCATCGACGAAGGACAAAAGCCGAAGGTCGTCGGATCGGCCGGCGATTCGAAGGCGCTCGCGTCATTCATCAAGAACGACGATTGGAATGAATACCACATCATCGCGCGCGGCAGCGTGCTTGTGCACATCCTGAATGGGCAGGTGATGAGCGTTGTAGTCGACGACGACGCGACGAACCGGCGTTATGAGGGACAACTCGGAGTGCAGGTGCACGTGGGCCCGCCGATGAAGGTGGAATTTCGAAGATTCCGGTTGAAGAAGCTGTAAGACGATTCGCAAATCACGTGGAGTTCAAATCCCGAAAGACCGCTTGCTTACGCGCGCGGCTCAGTAGAAATAACACGTCACAGAGCCGCGACCGTGCGGGAGCGGTTTACCGCGGGCTGCCGGCGCGGTCACAGCTTTTGCCCACTAATTTCTAAATTCCTAACTCATTCGAGTTCAACTATCTGGACGCTGCCGAAGCCGTTCGAACGGGATTCCACAGTTCGAGTTCGCACTCTCGTCTGCTACTCTGAGGGCGCCATGAAGAAGGCTGATGTCGCAAAGAGGGTGGCCAGGCAATCGAGGATAACGCCCGCCGAGGCCGCCGACAAGATCGACCGCGTTGTTCACCAGATCCTGTCCAACCTCCGCAAGGGAGAGTCCGTGGCCGTCACGGGACTAGGAAAATTCAAGGCAGGCAAGAAGTGGGAATTCGAGTCGGAAGGGAATGAGGGAGCCTAGTCGAGTGAAAAGTCTTGACGCGTTCCAGTCGGATCTGATC
>JBOGMR010000105.1:0-2585 GCA_050746825.1 Bryobacteraceae bacterium
CACCAGAGCAGGCCGAGGCCGGCGGCGGCTACGCTGAGGCACGCGCCGAGGAAGCGGAACGTTCGCTCGCGCCTGTCGGCAGGAGGACCGTCGAAGCTGACGACTCGGAGCCTGAGCCAGCGCGCGCCGGGAGATTCGGAGCCGGCGAGCGTCCACACGAGGCCATAGAAGAATGCGATGGCTACAAAGGCGATGCCGTAGAAGGGCAGCGTCTGCTTTGTGATCACAACTTCGCCGCCAAAGACGGAGTAGGTAGCGACGAAAACGGCCATGCCCGCGAAAACCAGCCCGAAGTTGACCACGCCCGCAACCGCGCGATGCAAAGGGGTGGCAACCGGAGCGTCGCAATAGATGCTGGGTTCAACTGTGGTCTTCAGAGTGCGCGGCGTGTGGGGCGCGGGGGTGAGAAAGTCGAGGTGCTGCTGGGCGTCGATCTGGCGCGGAGGAGGCGGCGGGCGGCGTGGGCGCGGTTTTGCGGCGGGAGCCTGGGGCGCGGCGGGAGCGCCGGGAAACGGAATGACTTTGGGTGCGTCGAGGTCTCCGAAGAGCGGCTGTTGGCGCGGCGGACGCGGCGCACGTTGAGGCGTGTGCTCAGGCGCGGGTTGAGGCAACGCAATCGGCGCTTCGCGGGCCGGGGCCGTGGCGAGCGCGCCGTCCGTGCGGCTCATCACAAAGCTGTCGTCTCCATCAGGCAACCGCCTGCCGCAGCGGGCGCAACGATGCTCTCCGGCCTGGTTCGCGAAATGGCAATACCCGCAGCTCATTGTTCTAGGACCCGCCGCTCTCTTACGTTCTTCTGCCGCTTGGTACCGCACCCTCAGGGTAGCCGTTCAATCACACCGGGACTTGCCCGCGCCGACGTAGCCGTGCTAGGTTTGCGAGTTGGGCCTCCGAAAAACGCCTTCTTCTTTTCGTAGCATACTCGGCCGATTTTGTCACGAACTTTCGCGATGCATCACGATTTCCGCAGTACTAGTAAGCGGTGTGACACCGCAATTCGGTCAACAACCCCTGGCGCCAACCGCGCCGCAATTGCCCAGATCCAATGCGCCGCCCGAAGGGATGGTCGACGTGGAAGCGGACCGCCAGATCGTCGACGGTCCGTGGCGCAGGCTGCGCGGAAGGGTGAAACTCGAGACTCCGGAAATGGCGCTGTGGGCCGATGAAGTCGATTACAATCGCGACGACGACTACGCCGAAGCGCGCGGCAATGTCCACTTCAAGCACTTTTTGAAAAACGAGGAATTGTGGGCCAGCAAAGTCGAGTATCAACTCTCCGATGACACGGGAGTTTTCTACGACCCGAAGGGCTTCGCGGTCACTCAGATCGACGCGCGGCCTGGCGTGCTCACCAGCACCAGTCCGTTCTACTTTGAAGGCAAACGCGCGGAGCGGCTAGGCGCCAAGTACATCCTCTATGACGGCATGATCACCAACTGCCGGATCCCTCGGCCGTGGTGGACCCTGCGCGGTCCGAAGTTCGACATCGTGCCGCAGGGCCGGGCGATCGCTCATCGCGCCGTTTTTCGCGTTCGGAAGGCGCCTCTGTTCTATACACCGTACTTCTATAAATCGCTCGAACGCGCGCCGCGACGCAGCGGCTTTCTGACGCCTAACGCCGGAAACAGCTCGCGGCGCGGCAAGATGTTCGGGGTGGGATATTTTTGGGCGATCAATCGCAGCTACGACGCCACCTATCGCATCCAGAACTTCACGCAGCGCGGCTTCGCCCATCACCTGGATTTCCGCGGCAAGCCGAACGCGCGTACGGATTTCAACTTCGTCTACTATGGCGTGGACGACCGCGGAAGGAAGGTGGAAAGCCTGGACGAGTCCGGCCGGAAGGTGGATACCGGCGAGCGGATCAAGGAAGGCGGCCACACCCTCACGATGGACATTCTCAGCGACCTGGGGCGCGGATTCCACGCTCGCGGCTCGATTAACTATCTCAGCTCGCTGACATTTCGCCACGCCTTTACCGAATCCTTCCAGGAGGCGATTCAATCGGAAACGCATTCGGCCGGCTACATCGGCAAGGACTGGTCGTCATACACCTTCAACGCCGCGTTTGCGCGCCTCGAGAATTTTCAGAGCGCCCGGGAGGGGGATACGATCGTCATCCGTAAGCTTCCCGAGCTCACCTTTAGCAGCCGCGACCGGCAGGTGTCGAAGCGCGTGTTGCCCATTTGGGTGTCGTTCGATTCGGGCGTCGGCCTGATGCGCCGCACGCAGCCCTTGTTTCAAACGCGGCAGTTCGTGGAACGCGCCGACTTCCAGCCGCGCGTGATGACCGCACTACGCTGGAAGGATTTTCATCTACTGCCAAGCTTCTCGATTCGCGAGACGCACTACGGCGAGCAGCGCGAACAGGACCGCATCACCGGACGAAATGTCAACCGAAGTTCGCGCGAATTCTTCGCCGACCTGGTGATGCCGTCACTCGAACGCGTCTTCCGCAAGGCAAACTTTCTGGGTGACCAGTTGAAGCACGTGATCGAGCCGCGCGCCTCGTTCCGGCATGTGAGCGGCGTCGCCGATTTCGACCGGTTCATCCGATTCGACGAAACCGAGCTGCTCGCCAACAC
>JBOGMR010000106.1:0-5859 GCA_050746825.1 Bryobacteraceae bacterium
CTCGAGGACGTCCTAGAAATGCGTCCGCAAATCGGAGAACGCCTCAAGCACCAGCAGCCGCCCCGGCCCTTGTGGCTCAAGCTCCTGCTTCTCGAGCACCCAGGTGTGAGCGTGCGGAACGAACACCGCATTAATCCCGGCGGCTAACGCTGGATTGATGTCGGACTTCGGGCTATTGCCGATCATCCAGGTTCGCTCCCGATCGAAACCCGTCTCGCGCACCAACTTTTCGTAAGCCGGGCGATCTTTCTCCTTGACGATGGCAGTGTGACCGAACCAGAGGCCGAGACCCGAACGGTCAATCTTGAGTTTCTGCTCTTCGGGATGGCCCTTGGTGAACAGCGCCAGGTCGTGACGCGTCGCGAGGTATTCGATGGTTTCAGCGACTCCGTCAATCAGTTCCATCGGGCATTCGAGGATCCGCTCGGCGAACGACATCACGCGCGTCAGATCTCCGTCGCAGATTTCCCGCTCCGCGAGACGCTGGTAGCACTGCTTGAGATTGCGCCCGAAATTGGCCGAGCCGTAGCCATGAATCTTGGCGTTGGCGAGTTCGATCTCGTCGAGCACCGCGCGAATTTCGGCGGCGCTCATCGACGAATGGCTCAGGAACTCGACAAAATCCTCGAACGCTCGCTCGAAATAGATATTGTTTTCCCAGAGCGTGTCGTCCGCGTCGATAATCAGGTGCTGTCTCATTTTCCTGGCGGAGGGGCGAGGCGGAACGGGATCTCGATGATCGCATCCACGTCGACGGCCGCGCCGTCGCGGAACGCCGGCTGGAACTCCCATTTGCCAAACGCGGCAACGGCGCTCCGGTCCAGCCGCTCGTCCACACCGTGGATCACGGAAATCGTATCGACGTGGCCGTCCTTGCGAATCACCGCCATCAACCGCACTCTTCCTTCGACGCGGTCCGCCATCGCTGAAGCCGCGTACGGCGGATCGACCTTGCGGAGCGGTACCGGCGCGCGCATATCGCCGGGCTGGCCGGGCCGCTGCTCCCGCTCGGCGAACCATATCATCCAACTGCCGGTGTAACTGGTGACGTTCGGCATCTGGATCGCCATGGTGTACACGACGCGATCCCTGAGTCGTGGATCGGGCGGGGAGGTGACTCGCAACGCAGAAGGGCGTGAGGGCAGCGACTCCACCGAATGGGGCGCGGCCGCTCGTGCGACCGCGAGCAGATTGCCGCTGGACGTTGGCGCTGCCATCGCACGCGCCATCAGCGTCGGAGCCGGCGGCGGCGCTTGCGGCGCTTTGCGGCGGATCATCAGGTCAGGCATAATAATGCGCGCCGATTCGACGGGTTCGCCATCTCCGCCGGCCGGGGAGACTTCCGGCGCCGCAGCGAGCTTCGCCGGACGAGCGCCTTCCGGAATGACCGGATCGAGCGTGGGCGAGGGATTGAGACCAACCACCGCCGCAGTCAGGCTGGCCGCGCCTGCGGGCAGAGGCGGGGCTTCCGTGACAGACATCATCGCCGGCTGCGGTTGCGCCGGCGATGAAGGCGGCGTGAAGTCGCGCGGTCGCGGTCGTGCCGGCAAGTTGATTGGGAGCGCGCCCGTCAACGGCTGTGAAGCGGCAATTTGGGGAGCCTCGGGCAATGTCATCGCCGGCGCCTTCGGCCGCTCCTGGACCGGCGGCGCGACAAACTCGCGCGGCTTCGGCCGTGCCGGACTCGGGAACAAATTGCGCGCGTCGATTGCCGTAGACGCTAGTTGCGGCGCGTCGATCGCCGTCATCGCGCTCTCTTTCGAACGTTGCTGCCGGGGTGGGGGCACGAACTCGCGTGGCTTCGGACGCTCCGGCTCACGGAATGGGTTGCGCGCGGTGATCGGCGATGCCGCCGGTTGCGGCGCATCCGGCAACTGCAGTGACGGCTGGACTGCGCGCGTGACCGGAGGCGGCACAAACACTTTCGGCACGGGACGCTCGGGACGCGCCGGAACCTTCGGGGCTTCGAATGCCAGCAGGTTCGGCGCGTTCAGATCCTGCTCCAGCTTGAGGCGCGGAGCAGGCAACCACGTCATTTGCTTCGCCGCAGACGCCGCTTCCGGCTTCGACACGATGGTCTGATCCGGATTGCGCGACTCCGCGCGCGGGGGTCGCGAGACGCCGCGCCGCTCGAGAGGCGACACTTCGGGCAGCTTGGCATTGAAGCGATACCAGACCAGTTTCTTTTCGTTCGCTGCGAAGACCCGCTGGTAAACCGTCTTACGTTCTTCGGCTGGTTTGCGGTCCGGCCCGTAAACTGCCATACCGAAAACCGTCGCATGCAGCAGAAGCGACGCGCCGAACGATCCTCGGCGGCGCCCGAACATCAGTTCATCCCCGGCGCCTTCGCGGTGTGTCCATTCAAAGGCGCGACCTCCTTCACTTTTGCTGTGAAGCGCCGCTTCGGCACAAATTCCGTCAAGAACTGTGCGATATGTTTTAAACGCGAATTCTCCGATCTGTCGCGGAGGAGCTTTTGCAGAAAATCGACATCCGGAAGGCCCTGTGCGAGCTGAAAGCTGAGCTGAGGATCGGTGAGCACGGCGTCGCTGAAGGGCCCAGGCTCTTCCAGGTCCAACCAGTGACGATACTCCTCGAGGGCCTTCCGTCGCAGGTCGTCCGGCGCCGGGGCCGGATCCTCGTCGTCGTCGAAGAAGCTCACTTCGCCGCGCAGGTAGGACTTGTCGTCGTCGAGTGAGTCGATGGTAAACCGGCGCACGCCCGCCGTTACGATATCCATGCGGCCGTCGGGATACTCTTTGAGGACTCGTTCGACAATGACGCTGCACCCGGTGCTCAGCATTTCGTTGTCGCGAGCGAGCACAATACCGAATTCGGAGTGGTCGCGAATTGCTTCGCCAACCATCTCCTTGTAGCGTTCTTCGAAGATGTGAAGGGGTAGGCGCGTCCGGGGAAAAACAACGACCGGAAGCGGAAAGAGCGGCAACATGTTCGTTTCCCTAAACCAAGCGGCGACAGCACACCGCCTCAATGCACAGCCCCAACGCGCGGCTCTGTACTATTATGACAGACTGGTTGATGCGCCTCGACGGAAAAGTGGTGCTTATCACGGGAGCTTCAGGGGGAATCGGCGCGGCGTGCGCAGCGGCGTTGCGAGCCCGTGGGGCGCGGCTGTCGCTCACAGCGAGGTCCGGGGACAAGCTCAAGCAAGTGGCCGGGCCGGACGCCCTGTTCACAGCGGGAGACATCACCGACGCGGCGGTGCGGGGCCGCGTGGTCGAACGCACGATCGAGCGCTTTGGAGCCATCGATGTTCTGTTGAATAATGCGGGAGTCGGTTTGTATGCGCCGGCTTGGAAAGCCCCGCTCGAGGAAACGCGCGCGATGTTCGAGCTGAACGTCTTCGCGCCACTCGCGCTCACGCAGCTCGCGGCGCCCCACATGCGAGGACGCGGCGGAATGATCGTCAACGTGGGATCGATCGCGGGCAAGGTGACGCTGCCCTGGTTCACGTTGTATTCGAGCTCGAAGTTCGCGCTCGGGTCTCTGAGCGAAGGCCTGCGCATGGAATTGAAACCGCAGGGCATTCAGGTGATGCTCGTTTGTCCAGGATACGTCAAAACGCAGTTTCAAGAAAATGTCTTAGGAGGGCGGCCGCCGGCGCGGCTGGCGGCCCGCCGCCGTTTTGCGATTACTCCTGAAGCCTGTGCCGAAGCAATCGTACGCGGTATCGAGCGGGGGGCGCGGACGGTGCTCACACCGCGCTTGGGATGGCTTTTCGTGGCTGCAGCGCGAGTGATGCCGAAGTTCGTGGAATCGATGATGAGCGGGATGAACGGCCAATGAACGCAGCCCTCAAGGCGACACCCGGCATCTACGTCGTCGGGTTCATGGCTTCGGGAAAAACGACGATTGGACAATTGGTGGCCAAGCGCCTCGGTTGGACGTTTGTCGATCTCGACGATGACATTGAGCGGGCGCAAGGCCTCAAGATCGCCGAGATCTTCGATCGCTCGGGCGAAGCCGAGTTCCGGCGCGCTGAGACAGAAGCATTGCGCGAGCGGGTGCGGGCCGTGAAGGGCGGTATTCCCCTCGTAGTGGCGCTGGGAGGAGGCGCCTTCGTACAGCCCGCGAACGCCGAGTTGCTGGCCGCGCACGGCGTGACAGTGTGGCTTGACTGTCCGTTCGAAATCGTTCAGAGGCGAGTCGCGCAGGCCACGCATCGGCCGCTCGCGCGCGATCCGGCGAAATTCGCGCAGCTCTATCAAGGGCGGCAGCAAGCGTACAGTCGCGCCGATCACCGGGTCGAGATTGCGGGCGACGATCCGGAGCCTGCCGTGCGCGCAATTCTGGAACTACTGACATGAAGCTCAAGAAGCACGCGACGGCGATTTTTCGCGCGGCGCTCGACGCGGCCGATCCCGAGGAAGCCGTCTTGCGACACGTGCGCCTCAAAGGTGACGAGCTCTGGGCGAGCCGCGAGAAGTACCGGCTAAGCCGCCTTCGGCGCATCGTGGTGATCGGCGCCGGCAAGGCAAGTGCGTCGATGGCGCGCGCGATCGAGCGGTTGCTCGGATCGCGAATCGAGACGGGGATCGTCAACGTCAAGTACGGGCACGTCGCGAAGCTGAAGCGCATCGAACTGAACGAGTGTGGACATCCCCAGCCGGACGCGCCGGGCGTCGTGGGGGCGCGCAGGGTTGCGGAGATGGCTGGAGGGGCGCGCGCGGATGACCTGGTGATCTGCGTAATTTCCGGCGGCGGTTCCGCCCTGCTGCCGCTGCCAGCCGCCCCGGTCACACTCGAAGAGAAGCAGGCGACCACACGCCTGCTGCTCGCTTCCGGCGCGAACATCCACGAGATGAATGCCGTTCGCAAACACATCTCGGCGATCAAGGGCGGTCAACTCGCGCGGCTCGCCGCGCCGGCGACCGTGATCTCTTTAATGCTTTCCGACGTGATCGGTGACAATCTGGACGTGATTGGATCAGGCCCGACGGCGCCCGATACATCCACGTTCGCGGGCGCCGCGGAGATTCTGCGCAAGTACGAGATCTTCGACAGGGCGCCGGCAGCGGTGCGCACGCGCATCGAGAGCGGCCTTCGCGGCGAGATCGCTGAAACGCCGAAGCCGGGCGAGCCGGTGTTCGAGCGTGTGCAGAATCTGGTAGTCGGCAGCAACGCGCTGGCGGTAGACGCAGCGGCGCGAAAGGCCCGCGAGCTGGGCTATCGTCCGCTGGTTCTCTCTACGCTCATCGAAGGGGAAACGCGCGACGTGGCGCGGATGCACGCGGCCATCGCACGCCAGGTGCGTCTCACGGGGCAACCCATACGAGCGCCGGCCTGCATCATCAGCGGCGGTGAGACAACGGTCACGCTCAAAGGCGACGGCCTCGGTGGTCGTAGTCAGGAGTTCGCTCTCGCCGCGGCGATCGACATCGCGGGTGTCCCCGGAGTTCTGATCCTGAGCGCGGGCACTGACGGAACCGACGGTCCGACCGACGCCGCCGGAGCGTTCGCCGACGGCTCGACGCTCGCACGCGCGGAGAAGGCGGGCCTCGACGCAAAGCGATTTCTGGCGGCCAACGATTCGTACCACTTCTTCGATCCGCTGGGCGGCCTGCTGAAGACCGGGCCTACCAACACCAACGTGATGGACGTTCGGATCATGCTGATCGAATGATGCGAACGCGGCGTGAGTTCAGTGTCCCCGCATCGTCGCACCTAAGCGATATCGGGGAGCAAGAAGCTCTTGGGCTTGCCGGCGGCCCGGCAAACGGCTTCCGCGGCGCGGTACCCGCTTCGCACCGCTCCCTCCATCGTCGCCGGCCAGCCGGATCTGGTCCAGTCGCCCGCGAGAAAGAGATTCCCGAATCGCGTGGAACAATCGGGACGCCG
>JBOGMR010000107.1:0-10254 GCA_050746825.1 Bryobacteraceae bacterium
CTGGGGGCGCGCGAACGGTCCGGGCGCGCCGAACACGGCCGTCAACAACTACACCGCCAACGCCAGCGTCGGCGGCAACAACGACCAGCACAATGCCCGCGTCGATCACACGTTCTCCGAAAAGCACCGCGCGTTTCTGCGCTACACATACTGGACGAACCTAAACCTGCCGATCGACCCGTACAAAACGCAGACCTGCGTCGACCGTTGCACCGAGACCTTCAACACGAATTCCGCGGTCTTTGCGGACAGCTACGCGTTCACACCGACGCTGATGTTCGACCTTCGGCTCTCGTATCTGCGGTTCAGCTACGATCGCACGTCGCTCACCGCGGGTTACGACCTGACGCAGCTCGGGTGGCCCGCCCAGCTCAACAACCAGGTGATCGTCCGCGTGTCCCCGCAGCCGCAGGTGACCGGCTACAACGGGGTGTTCAGCACGAGCGGCAGCGGAAGCACGATCTTCGCGCGCAACGACGTGCAGTCGATTGCCCCCACCATGACCAAGATCTGGGGCCGGCACACCCTGAAATTCGGCGGCGAATTTCGTCGCAACACGCACAATTACTATCAACAGAACAACCCCTCCGGGAACTTTACCTTCGATCGTCTCATGACGGCGGGTAATCCGTTCGCCGCCGGCAACACTGGAGACGGGTTCGCCTCGTTCCTGCTGGGGTACGCCAACGGCGGCGGCGTTACGAACAATGCGTTCGTCGCCGGCCAGCAGATCTATAGCGCGATGCACGTGGGCGATCAGTTTCAGCTCAGCACGCGGATCACGTTGAACTACGGCGTCCGTTTCGAGCGATTGGGTCCGTGGTCCGAGCGGTTTGATCGACTCATAGTCTTGCTGCCCGGTGTGACCAACGAGCTGACTGGCACGCTGAACTTGAAGGGCAAGATCGGATTGGTGAACTCGCCCGATAGCTCGAGCCGCAACAATACGAGGCTCGGGAACCTGTGGTCGCCGCGACTCGGCCTGGCGTGGCGCCTCAACAACAAGACCGTGGTCCGCACCGGGTACGGAATTTTCTGGCTCGGCAACGACGTCGCCTTCGGATTCGCGCCGAACGGCGATTTGTCGAACGCCTACACCACGCCGTTCCTGGGAACGCTGGATGGCTCGGTCACGCCCAACGACACGCTGCGCAATCCGTTCCCGAACGGGCTGATCGCTCCTCCCGGCCGGAGCCCGAACCTGCAGAGGCTGCTCTACGGCCAGGGAATCACCGCGGCCGTTTACGCCGAGCCCCACGCATACACTCAACAGTGGAACTTCGACGTCCAGCGCGAGCTGCCCGGCGGTACGACGCTCTCGGTGGCGTACGCTGGAGCGAAAGGCACGCATCTGCCGGGTCCGTCTCAGCAGTTGAATCAGCTCCCTCCGGAGTTCATGTCCCTCGGGGCGAGCCTGCAGGATCAGGTGACGAACCCATTCTTCGGCCAGGTGCAAATCGGTACGCTGGCGCAGCCGAGAGTGGCGCGCGGCCAGTTGCTGCGACCGTATCCGCATTACACCGGGTTCGCCATGCAGAGCCCTCCGAACCGCAATTCGGTCTATCACTCGGCGCAATTCAAAGCAGAGAAGCGCTTTGCGCGCGGGGGGTCTTTGCTCGGCGCCTACACCTGGTCCAAGCTCATCAGCGATACCGACACGCTTACCGGCTGGCTGGAGCCCGGTGGCGGAGCGGGCGGTGTCCAGAATAGCTACAATATCCGCGCAGAACGATCGCTGACTCTATACGACACTCCGCACCGCGCAGTGATCAGCTACATTGTCGATCTGCCGTTCGGCAAAGGCCAACGCTTTGGAGGCGGCCTCACCGGCGTCCCCTCGAAGGTGATTTCCGGCTGGGGGATCAACGGAGTGACCACGTTCCAGTCGGGGAACCCGCTGCCGATCGGCGTGGCGGTCAATACAACCAACTCGTTCGGCGGCGGGCAGAGACCCAACCGAACCAGCCAGAGCGCGAAGAACGATGGTTCGGCCCAGCCGCGGCTCGGCGGATGGTTCAACACCGCCGCCTTCGGGACTCCGGCGTCGTTCACCTTCGGCAACTCCTCGCGCACTTTGCCCGATGCGCGGTCTCACGGCATCGCCAACTACGACTTCACCGCGTTCAAGAACACCCAAATCACGGAAACAGTTGGCCTTCAGTTCCGCGCCGAGATCTTCAACCTTTTTAACCGGGTGCGGTTCGGTTATCCCGGAACTGCCTTGGGCAATCCGCAGTTCGGGGTGATCAGCGGCCAGTTCAACGACCCGCGCCTGGTGCAGTTCGCCCTGCGCCTGCTGTTCTGACGATGTGATTACGGTGGCGCGATCCGGGCCCTGCGCGCGTCCATGAAGTTTCCGCTCATCCTCTCGGCTTCGTTTGCGATCCTCGAGATCTTCCGCCCGGTGGGCCTCGATTTCAAGCACCGCAATTCGCCGACGGAACAGAAGTACCTGATCGAGACGATGGGCGGCGGCGTGGCTCTCCTCGACTATGACAATGACGGTCTGCTCGACGTCTTTCTGGTGAACAGCGGCAGGCTGGTGAACAGCGGCAGGCTGGTGAACAGCGGCAAACTGGCCGACCCGCAGAAGCTGCCGCTGGATTTCGGCCGCCGCGAGCCGGAGTACTGGAATCGGCTGTATCGCCAAACCCGGGATGGCAGCTTCGCGGATGTCACCGTTGCAGCAGGCCTGTCGAAAGCGGGGAATGCTTACGGCATGGGAGTCGCGGTCGGCGACCACGACAACAACGGCTTCCCGGACATCTACGTGACGAACTACGGCCGCAATAACCTGTATCGGAACAATGGCAACGACACGTTCACGGACGTAACTGCGGAAGCGGGCGTCGCCGCGGGCGGCTGGTCGGTCTCGGCCGCGTTCCTGGACTACGACAACGACGGCCGTCTTGACCTCTTCGTCAGCCGCTACCTGGACTATGACCTCACGCGCAACATCCTCTGCGGGACGCCGTTCCATTCCTATTGCCGTCCCGACAAATACGGGGGAACTTCGAATCTGCTGTACCACAATGAAGGAAACGGAAGGTTCCGTGACGTCACCGCTTCGTCGGGCATCGGATCCGTAGTGGGCAAGGGGATGGGCGCCGCCGTCAACGACAACGATGGCGATGGTTTCCCGGATATCTTCGTGGCGAACGACCTCATGGAACAGTTCTTGTTTCACAACAGGGGCAACTCGACCTTCGTAGAACGTGGACTCGATGCGGGCGTAGCGCTTTCCGACGATGGCAGATCCTACTCGGGTATGGGCGCGGCTTTCGCCGATTACGACAACGATGGCCTCCCTGACATCCTTGTGACGAACCTCGCGTTGGAAAAGTGGGCGCTCTACCGCAATGAAGGCGATGGGCGCTTTTCGTATGCAAGCCTCCGGACCGGTCTGGCTGGACTGGTCGCACGCAATTCCGGATGGGGCCTCGGACTCTACGATTTCGATAACGACGGCTGGAAGGATTTGTTCGCCGCCCAAAGCCACGTGCTCGACAACGTGGAGCGGATCCACTCCGGTCTGCGCTATCTGGAGCCCCCGGGGTTGTACCGCAATGTGACAGGCAGATTCGAGAAGTCGGCGCTCGAGGGCCTGCCGAGGGTGGCCGGACGAGGAGCCGCTTTCGGAGACCTGAATAACGACGGCACGATCGACGTGGTGATGGCGGTGCTGGGCGCGCAACCGATTGTCCTGCGCGGCCGTCCCAACAAAAACCACTGGCTGATCTTGAAGTTGGTTGGCACAGGCAGCAATCGCGATGGGATGGGCGCGAAGGTGCGGATTGGCAACCAGTGGGTATACGCGACGACTGCCGGCAGCTATCTCTCCGCCAGCGACAGCCGGGTGCACTTTGGACTGGGCCAAGAAATGCCTACCACAGTCGAGATCGTGTGGCCCAGCGGCAAGCGTCAAGTGGTCGAGAACATGGCGGTGGATCGAATCGTGACAATCAAGGAGCCGGAATGATCGCCGCGGCGTTGTCGATGCTCTTGGCCTTGCAGGTGACGCCCGAGTTGAGGCAGCACGTGGATGCAGGTCTCAAGGCCAAGGCGGCAGGCGACCTCGACACGGCGGTCCGCGAATTCAAGCGCGTCGCCGAACTGGCGCCGGATCTCGCCGCCGCCCATGTCAATCTCGGCACGGTCTACATGGAGAAGAAAGACTATGCGGACGCTATTCCGGCGCTCCGAAAAGCGCTCCAGTTGAATCCGGATCTGCCGGGCGCGCACAGCATGTTCGGCGCGGCTTTGCTCGCGCAGGGCTACGTTTCCGAATCCATTCCACATTTGGAAAAGTCACAGGCAGATGATTTGCTGGGAGTCGCGTTGCTCGAGTCCGGTCGAGTGCGGGATGCGATTGACCGGTTAGAAGCCGCGCTGCAGAAGCGTCCCAACGACGCCAACCTGCTTTACTACCTCAGCCAGGCGCACGGCCGGCTCTCGAAGCAACTATTCGATCGACTGAGGGAAACCAACCCCGAGTCCGCTCGTACGGACCAGATGCTGGGTGAGGCCTTGGCAGCGGCAGGAGAGCGCGATGCGGCTCGGCAACGGTTCCGCTCCGCGCTGGCGCTCCGGCCCGATCTACGTGGCCTGCATTATGCGCTCGGCGAACTTTGTCTTGAGTCGGGAGACTACGAGAACGCCGAGCGCGAGTTCCGGGCGGAGGCGCAAATGGTTCCGGGGTCCGCCGCGGCCGCATACAAACTGGGGTTCGTGCTCTTGAATCGTGGTCAGGTTCGCGATGCGATCGCCGAGTTGCAGCGCGCCAATACACTTCAGCCGGACATGCCCGAAACTCTGCTGGAATTAGGAAAAGCGATGGTGACCGGGGGCGAACTGGCCGGCGCCGAGAAGTTATTCCGAAGAGTGCTCGTATATGAGCAAACCTCCAGGCTGGCCGGGACAGCGCATTTCCAGTTGGCTCAGATCTACCGCAAACTCGGCCGTTCGGCCGACGCCGATCGCGAAATGAAGCTCTTTCAGCAGCTCGGCGGTAAGCAGAAATGAAAGCCGTACCTTCAGTCGTCACCGATCCGTGCGCGTAAGCGAGCGGAGGCCGAATACAAACCTGGCAGTTATAGCCACTGGCAGAGCGCGAATGCAGCGCGAATCGAGTTGTTATACATTACATGCAGAGGTTCTTGGATGCCGCTGCGCCGCTGGCTTTCCGCTGTTGCCCTGACTGCAGGAGCTGTGCTTGCCGGGATACCGGCGGGCGCGCCCGTTCAAGTCGAAATTTTCGAGGATCTGCCGGCAGGTTCCGAGCTTGCGCCCACGAGCGCGCAGCCGGCCGAGCGGTACACGGAGCCTGCTTTCGGCTTCGTCCAGATTCCCAGGAAATTTTCTATGAGTGCGGCGCCTCTTGACCGCTCCACACCCTTCGTTCTGCGCGCCACGTACGAGCAGTCGCTGCCTGCGGGGACTTACCAGTTCCGGCTGCGCGCCCGCGGGGCAGCGCGGTTCAGCGTGGACGGCAAGAGCTTGTGGCAGACCAAGGCGCAACCGCCCAACACTTCGGGCGATGATCCTGTTCCTCCTCCGGTAGAGCGGAATCATTCGCCGCTGCGGCCGGCGCCGTACCCCCACCAGGATGCCGTCGGCACAATCGAGCTCTCCGAAGGAAAACACCAGTTCCTTCTGGTAGCCGTCATTGGCGGCAAAGGTCTGTTTCCCAGCCCCGGTGAGCTCGCGGTCAGCTTCGGGCGGCCCGGCCAGATGGAGCGGCTTTTGGGTCCCGACGGGTCGCCGGAATTGACTGACAAGGATTGGGAAGCTTATGTCACCGCGCACTCGTCGCGCCACGAGACCGCCGATGTCGCGCGCAGGCGTGCGGTGAGTCAACCCGTCGTGGCCGCCTGGAAAGAGCGCCACGCGAAAGTGCGGGCATTGTTGGAGGCGAAGGCTGCGCCGCGAGTTCCCGAAACAAAGCTGCCGGTCCATAACGAAATCGACCGCTTCCTCGGGGCCAAGCTCGAAGCCGCCAGCTCGCAGCCGCAACCGCTGACCTCCGACCTCGAGTTCCTGCGCCGCGTCTCCTTGGACGCGACCGGTCTGATCCCCACCAGCGCGGAAGTGAAATCGCTCCTGGCCGATCCGGTCTCGACGCGCCGCAAGAAAGCGGTAGAGCGGCTGCTGGCCGATCCGAGTTGGGCGGACTCCTGGGTAAGCTACTGGCAGGACGTGCTGGCCGAAAACCCGGGGATTCTCAAGCCCGACCTGAACAACACCGGACCCTTCCGCTGGTGGCTGCACCAATCCTTCAGTGACAATTTGCCCTTCGATCGCCTGGCAGCCGAGCTGGTAGAGATGGAAGGCAGTCTGGTATACGGAGCGCCGGCCGCTTTTGCGCAGGCAACTCTGAACGATGCGCCCATGGCTGCAAAGGCGGACATCATCTCGCAGGCGTTCCTGGCACAGAAGATGGGCTGCGCGCGTTGCCACGACGCACCGTTTCATCCATTCAAGCAAAAAGATCTTTTCAGCCTGGCCGCGATGCTGGATGGCAAACCGCTGAAGCTGCCCGCGACAAGCACCGTTCCCATGGTTGAGGGCGCGCGCAAGCCCGTTGTCCCGGTGACGCTCAAGCCAGGCGAGTTGATCGAGCCCGAGTGGCCTTTCAAGAATCTGACGGACCATGCGGACACCGGTTCGTTGCCGGCCAGCGGCTCTGTGCCGACCCGGCGCGCGCTGGCCGCGATGATCGTCTCGCCGCAGAATGAACGCTTCGCTCAAGTGATCGTGAACCGGGTGTGGAAGCGATACATGGGAGTGGCGCTGGTTGAGCCCGTCGATGACTGGGCGCGGAGCAAAGCTTCGCATCCGGACTTGCTCGAGTATCTGGGCCGCGAGTTCATGCGCAACGGTTACGACATGAAGCATCTCGCGCGCCTGATCTTTTCTTCGCACGCCTATCAGCGGAAACCGGACCCTGCGTTGAGCGAACAGACAGCGTCGAAGGACCGTCTCTTCTCAGGACCCGCGCGTCGCAAGATGACGGCGGAGCAACTGGTGGACTCGCTGCATCGAAGCGTAGGCAAGGCTTTTCAGTGCGAGGAGTTGAACCTGAATCCCGCCGGCGACAGGTCGCCTAAACAGTTCCTCAATATGGGTAAGCCGGAGCGCGCCTGGCAATTGACGGCTCTTTCGAATGAGCGCGACCGGCCCGCGCTGGCGCTCCCGATCGCGCAGTCGCTCATTGATGTGATGTCGGCTTATGGCTGGCGCCAGTCGCGGCAGAATCCAGCAACTACGCGCGATGACGCGCCCTCTCCCATGCAGACGCTCGTGCTCGCGAATGGCATCCTGGGAACGCGCATCGCGCGGCTCTCAGACGACAGCGAGATCACCACGCTTTGCCTGCGGGAACTTCCGCTCAAGGAGCTGATCCATGAGACGTTCCTGCGAGTGCTTTCGCGTCCGCCGTCCATCGAGGAAGGCCGGATGTTCGACGAACTCCTGCGCAGCGTGTATGCGACTCGAAAAGTTGAAGGGGCCGCGGCGATCATGACGGCGGCGAAGACAGACAGCCGTGTTTCCTGGTCGAACCATTTGAGCGCGGAAGCTACTCTGATCCGGATGGAAGAAGAACGCCGTCTCCGCATGGGCGACGAACCCACCCGCCGCTTGACGAAGGATTTTCGCGAGCGCTTCGAAGACGCACTCTGGGCGATGCTCAACTCACCTGAGTACGTCGTGCTGCCGTAACAGGAGGATGGAAATGCAGAACGCCATCTGGACTCGTCGAGAACTACTAAGAACCAGCGCCGGCGCGCTGGCTGCGGGAACCGCTCGGGCCGCCGGACAGTCGCCGCGCGGAAAGGCCGATGCCTGCCTGTTCCTGTGGCTGGGCGGAGGGGCCGCGCAAATCGATACCTTCGATCCAAAAGTCAAAGGCGATGGAAAGAAAAAGGCCGGTTCTTACTACGACGCCATCGGGACTGCCATACGCGGCGTGAACGTGTGCGAGCATCTGAAGCGAACCGCACCGCTCCTCGACCGGTGCGTGCTGATTCGCTCTCTGACGCACGACATCGTCAGCGAGCACGGCGCCGCTACGAACCTGGTTCACACCGGCCGCAAGCCGAGCGGCACGATACTTTATCCATCGATCGGGTCGATCGTATCTCATCAGCTCGGGCCGAAGACGGAGGAAGTGCCCGCCTACGTGGTGATGGGATACCCCAACATCGCGCGTGATCCTGGCTTCTTGGGCGCGAAGTACGGGTACGTGTATCTCACACAGATTGAGACCGGACCGAACGGGCTGATGCGTCCCCCCGATGTGGATGCCGCGCGCGAGGACCGCCGCGAGACCCTGCTGGCCCGCCTGCGTGACAGCTATCAGCAGCGCAATACGCAAGATCCCTTGGTACGGGCGCAGACGGATGTGAGCCGGCAAGGCTTCCGGATGGCGGGGCCGAAGTTCCTGCAAGTGTTCGATCTCAAGCGGGAGCCAGCTTCGCTGCGCGACTCATACGGCGGAGAGTTCGGCCAGCGCTGCCTTCTCGCACGGCGGCTCGTGCAGGCGGGCGTGCGCCTCGTAGAAATTTCCTTCAACCTGAATTTCCTGAATGGGTCCGGATGGGACACGCACAACGAAGGCCAGATAAACCAGCATCTGCTGATTCAGGATTTGGATCGGGCCTTGTCGACGCTGATTAGCGACCTCGAGCGAAATCGCCTGCTGGATACCACACTCATTGTCGTGGCGACGGAGTTCGGGCGGCCGCCCGAGTTCGATAGCGGCGGCGGTCGCGGACATCAGTCGCTGGCTTTCAGCGGACTGCTTGCGGGCGGCGGCTTGCGCACGGGTAAGGTAGTCGGTCAAACCGATGACCTGGGCAAGAACGTGGTGGAGCGTCCAGTCTCGATGCCGGATTTCCACGCGACGATTCACGCCACGCTGGGCATCGATCCCGGGAAGAATCTCTACGCCGGCGATCGTCCCGTTCCGATAACGGATCACGGAAAGCCTATCGCCGAGCTGTTTGCGTAACCGCCAAGAAGGGAAGCCCTACGCTTTCCCCGCAGTCAGGTCCTTCAGGCCTTGCAGCACCCGATCCACTTGTTCAAATGTGTTGTAGTAATGCGTCGAGACGCGAACCCCGTCCATGCCCGCCGGATCCGCCGGGTAAACCGGACCTCGCGAACGCGGTGAGACATAGACGTCATACCGTTCCCGCAGGTAGTTGTGGATCACCTGGCCGCTCATGCCTTTGATCCCCAGAGTGGTGATCGCGGCTCCGAGGCGCGCATCATTTGACGTGTAGACCACAACCCCCGGGATCTCGGCGGCGCGGCTGCGGAGATGCGTTGCGAGTCCTCGCGCGCGACTTTCGATCCGAGCGCGCCCAATCGCTAACTGGTAATCCATCGCGTCCTCGAGCACCATCAACTGAGGCCATGGCCTGCGGCTAAGGCGATCATACTTGCGGGCGCCCTTGTCCTGATACCAGCTCTGTGTCACGATATTCGGCCAGATGCGATCGATCAATCCGGCGCGAACATACAGCAGCCCGGAGCCGGCCGGCGCGGCGAGCCATTTGTGCGCCGGAGAGGCGTAACTATCCACGTCGAGCTCATGCAGGTTGTACTGGATCATTCCCAGTGTGTGCGCTCCATCCACGAGGCAGAGAATTCCCTTGCTGCGCGCCAGTTTCGTCAGCTCTTTGACGGGCAACAAACACCCGGTCACGGTTGTGCAGTGAGCCACGGTGATCACACGCGTGCGTGGTGTGATCGCGTCGTTGAACTGATTCAGGATCTCGTCCGGGCTCTTCGGTGGCGTAGGAAAGGGAACCTCTTTCAGTTCGAAGCCATAGCGCTTTGCCTGTAGTCTCCATGGTTGGACATTGCTGGAATGTTCGTGAAATGAATACAGGATCTGATCCCCTTGTTTTAGATCCAATCCCTTAATCACTGTGACCAGGCCTTCGGTGGTGTTGCGAGTGAGAGCGATCTCGTCGGGGGAGGCGCCGACGAACTGCGCCGCCTTGATCCGGATCGACTCCTGGCGGTTCTGCAGGATGTTGCTGTTCTCGTGCGGATTGACAGCCATCAGACGCCAGTATTCGACCATGGCATCGTAAACGGGTTTTGGGGTTGGCCCAAGCGTCCCTGTGTTCATGTAGGCAAAACCTTCCTGCATCATGAACTGTGAGCGAACGCGCGCCCAATAGCCTCCGTCAAAGCGCCAGTTTTCGGAGGCACTTCCCAGTTCTTGCACGGACTGCGCGAAGG
>JBOGMR010000108.1:0-4754 GCA_050746825.1 Bryobacteraceae bacterium
CGCTCGAGGAACGCAAGCGCGCGTTCCGCGCGCGCGCGGTCGCGCTCGGGGTCCCGGTGTACGACGAGATCGCGAACGCCGGGGCGGCGCTCGCCGCGCTCGCTTTTCACGAGCGCTTCCTCGCTTCGAGAGAAGTGACTCGTTCCTCGTGACTCGTCCCTTGCGCCTGCAAAGCCTGTTAGAGTCCGGCGGACAAACGAGCAACGAACAACGAGTTACTCCCCATGTACCAGCATGACTTCCGCGCGACCGGCTACCCCTTCCGGCTCTACAGCGGGACGGACGCGCTCGAGCAGCTGCCGGCGGAGGTGGCGCGCAACCAGGCGCGCCGCGCATTCATCGTGTGCGGGCGCACCGTGTCACGCCGGACGCCGCTCGTTTCGCGCCTGCGCGGGCTCCTCGGGGAGCGGCTCGCCGGGGTGTTCGATGAGATCGACAAGGACACCTCCCGCTCCTCGGTCGTGCGCGCGACGGAAGCTGCGCGCTCCGCTCGCGCCGACCTCGTGATCGGTGTCGGCGCAGGCAGCGTGATCCAGGGCGCGCGCATCGTGGCGATCCTGCTTGCGGAGAAGGGGCCGATCGAGCAGCTCGTGACGCAGTATCCCGGCGATGGCCCGGCGGTGAGTCCCAGGCTGCTGGAGCGGAAGCTGCCGATCATCAACGTGCTCACCGCTCCCACCACGGCGCAGAACCGCGCCGGCTCGCGCATGAAGGACGACGCGACGGCGCGGGGCATGGAATTCTTCGACCCCAAGACGCGCCCGGTGGCGATCTTCTGGGACACAGACGCGCTGCTGACCGCGCCGCCGCAGTTGATCCGCACCGGAGCGGCGACGATCTGGTGCCGCGCCGTGATGGACCTCGGCGCGATCGGTGACAATCCCCTGGTGGAGGGCGACCGGCTTCAGTCCTATCGACTGGCCTCGGGGGCGATCGACCGCATTGCGGACCCAGCCGACGCGGCACCGCGCTTCGATCTCTGCGCGGCGACGCTGCTGCAGAACCGCGAGTCCGACGACGGCGGCGAGCAATTCGCGCGGCACTGGGCGATGCGCGCCGCCTATGCGTTCAGCACGGCGCTCATCAGCGTCTTCCCGCAGGTCGGCCAGGGCGAGGGCTACAGCACGTTGATGGGCACCGCGCTGCGCCGGCTCGGCCACCGCGATCCCGAGGCGATGGCCCGTATCGCGGGCGCGCTCGACCTCAAGGGTGCCGCGGGAGCCGATGCGCCCGGCCGCATCGCCGACTGGATGGAAACGGTTTTCCGCTCGCTCGGCATGCCGACGCGCCTCTCGGAGCTCGGCATCGCGCGCGAAGGGCTGCAGCAGGTGCTGGAGCTGTCTCTCACGAACTTCAACGCCGACCGGAAACGCGAATTCGTACGTGAGCGCGGGATGTTGAAGGAAGTCCTGGCAGCGGCGTGGTAACGCGGCGCGGCCGGAAGGCACGTGATACCTTTGTCACGCCCGCGGCCGGCGCTGCTTACAATTTGTTACGAGCGCGGGTCAACGGGGGGCGCGTATCGACGTTAGCTCCGATGGGGATATCCCCGTTCCGATAGAGGAGAGACCGAGATGAAGGTGAAATCGCTGTTGGCGGCCGCGCTCATCGTGGCATTTCCCGCGCTGGCGATCGCGCAAGCCCCGGACACGGCTTCGACCAAGCGCATCGACAAACGGCAGGAAAATCAGCAGAAGCGCATCGAGAAGGGCGCCCAGACCGGGCAGCTCACCGGCAAGGAGCAGAAGCGGCTGGAGAAGGGCCAAGCGCGCGTTCAGAAGATGGAAGACAAGACGATGGCGGACGGCAAGGTGACGAAGAAGGAGCGCGCCCACCTCGAGCACGCCCAGGACCAGCAGAGCAAGGCCATCTACCGCGAGCGGCACGACAAGCAGACTGCGAAGTAAGTTTAAATGCGGACGCCGCCAGGCGCCGCATTGACCGCGCGAGTTCGGACGGACGCGGGCGCGCCGTTCGACTCGCGCTATTTCTTGTACCGGCCGCCTCTCGATTAGAATCCCGGGATTCAATCGGCGGCGGGGAGAATGTGGACACGCTGAAAGTCGGCATGAAGCACCTGCAGGAGTGGGAGGTCACGGAGGCGCGGTGCACCACCCGCGGCGATTACAAGGTCTTCTCGACGCCCTCGATGACCCAGCTCGTGGAGTCCACGGCGAACCAGCTCGCCGCGCCCCATCTCAAGCCCGGCCAGGGGCAGGTCGGGGTCGTGGTCACGGTGCGCCACCTGGGACCGACACCCATGGGGAAAAAGGTGCGCGCGGAAGCCGAGCTCGTCGCCATCGACCGGCGCAAGCTCACCTTCAAGGTCAAGGTATTCGACGACGTCGAGCAGGTGGGCGAAGCCGAGCACGAGCGCTTCGTGATCGATCTGAACAAGTATATGGAGAGACTCAAGAAAAAGATTGGATGTTGATTCGACTTCGATGCACGCTGACAAGCGGAGTGTTGCTTATCGGTCGTGGGTACCAGTTTTCGCCCTGAACAACGGTAAGTCAATCAAATTATCGCTGTTGCTCTGAGAATGGTTGGCATACGTAGGCCAAGTGGGGTAATACTCCTTTGATTCGTTGCCCCACACAGTCCATCTTTGTCGTTTCCCGCGCGCAAACAACTCCAAGTAGGGGGATGGACTGCAGGCCTCAATAATGTCGTAGAGCTCGTCCGGCTTGCGGGAATGCTCACGCTTCATTGCCTTAATGATGTTTACCTGTCGCCTTCCTGGTGCAAGAGTGCGTGCGCCTTTTCCGAGCACCCCAAAAAGAACGAGTTCGGTAGTGTTTCGAAAATAGAAGCCCACCCCCCTACCATCTGGGCCACCATCACGCCTAATTTTGTGCCAGACAATATTGGTCTTATAGGTGAACCCCCAAGCTTCCATCACCCGGAGACCGTTAGGAAGTAAAGCGTTTGGCACCCACAGATACAAATGCGCCGGTTCGGTAACCAACTCATGTACCGGCAAACGAGTTATTTCATCTAGTGATAGCGTTGAGTATCGGGAAAGGCGCCGGTGCTCGGGGGCCATTTTCCCCGTGCGGTTCTGGAACTGCCAGGGAGGGTCAGCCAGGACCGTGTGGAAGGTATTTCCGCCGAGTTTGTCTTGCAGATCGATTGTCGGGCTCGATGTTTTTTTCATGGCCTTCCCAGTCCGATATCAGCTTGGATGTGATGCCAAAGACCAGAACGGGACACCCACCATTCCGCCCAGCTTCCAGCCGCGGCCACAGCTTTCCAACGTGAGTAGTGCTTGCCCCATATTTGGCTTTTAGTACTTTCTCTTTCCCGTCCTCGATGTATGTTCCGAGTCTGTCAAAAACCACGTCCAGATCATTGCTGCGAGTCATGATTACGCCAACGCTAATCTTTCGATACTCGAAGAACGCTCGAAATGCATAGAGATCTCTATCGAAGGTTTGATCTTTGCTATTCCACTCCAGGTCAAACGCGACTCTATTCTTCACATAGTCTATGAAATGTGTGTCTTCGCTGACGGGCTTCCCGTCTACCATGACCTCTGCACGCAGTTGTTCTGACTTCCACTTTTTCGGTCGAAGAGCCGCGGAAACTCTCTTGGGGATGTTCGATTCGTTCCCACCCTTATCGAGAATATCTTGGGTAGTAATTCGAAAGTTTCCCAGCATGCTGCAAAGCTCCCCGAACTCGGTGGCAAACTCATTCCGAAGTATGGCTGCAGCATGAAGATAGTCTCGGATCTCGTACAGTCCGCGAATGTTTTCCGGTATGTAATCCTGCCAAATCAAGGCGACTCCCAATCCTCAGCAGCCTAAAGAGTACCATTCATCTGAATCGGTATTGCGGAAAGACTGAAAGGTCTAACGCGGCAAACAACTATATCGTTTACTGGGACCCGAATTGCCTCGGCTGTGAGCCCTCGCCTACCTATATGCTCCAAGTTCGTCGAGCGCCCTGTCTGTGTCTATTCGGTACTTGGGCCGGAGTGAACTGATCGGGACCCAACGATTGCTCTTGGGGTCACGAACCTTCCAGAAATCGCGGCCGTTAGTGTTTGTTGAAACACCTTCGAGGCCCCGTGCCCGCTTCACCGCCCGCGCTGCAGCCGATGGACTGTCGTAGATAGTACTGTCGTATTTGATGCCCTCGCGCTCGACGGTTGCCTCATGTGTTTTCCCTGCATCCCAAGCCTTGAGAGTTTCACCGACGCGCAGAACATCACCCGTCGGCGACTGCCAGAACTGAGCTTCGGAGGAAACAATTGAGGTTGGCTCTCTTGCCGTGGGAGCGCTGTTCTCCCAGTGAAGAATAAGCCTCTCAATGGCCGAGCTCACGTCTCCCGTAAGAACAGCAAGTCTTTGTAATTTATGAAAAACGGGCCGCCTAAGCGGGATACTAACCAAGTCACTCATGAGTAGCTCCCAAAGTTACTTCAGAGCGACTCTAGAGCTACTCAAGGTGCTTGTCAATAGCCCTCGTACTCCATTAACAAGTAGCCAAGCCTGAGTGGGGGGCGCCGCCGCCGGGGAGCGGCTATTTTTTCGCCCTGGCGGACGGGTTGTAGCACCGCGGATCGCGCGGGCGCCAGCGGCCGGAATCCACCAGCTCCAGAAAATTCGCCGTCAGGCGGTTGAAGCTATCGGGCTCCTCGACGTTCACGGCGTGCCCGGTGCCGGGCACCACCGTCAGGCGCGCCGCCGGGCACACGCGCTTCACGAAGATCCCCGGCTCGAGGCAGTTGTTGTCCTCGTCGCCCGAGA
>JBOGMR010000109.1:0-5306 GCA_050746825.1 Bryobacteraceae bacterium
TTGTTCACGCCCGAGACCACGCGCAGGACGCCCTCGACATTCTGAATGTTCGGCGCGCAGAACGCGACCACGGCATCGGGCACGTGGCGCGTGCAGACGCCACCCATCTCGGTAACGCCGGTGCGGCTGTCGATCAAGACGACGTCTGCGATGGAGTTCAGCTCATCGCGGAACCACGTAAAATAGCGGCTTCCCTCGCAGGACACGTAGAAATCGACCCAGTCGAACTCCTGAACCGCTTCGGCATACGTACCAAATCGGTCCTCGTCGCGGGCGCCCGCTGAAAGCAGATAGAGGCCGTTCCTCCGCTCGCTTTCGGGAGGATGGAGACACTGCAGGTAGCCGCGTAGTGGCGAATTGGAGAGAGGGTCGGGAAACGCGGCCGTCGGCAACTGGTCGCTCTGGTAGACACCCCTGAGGAACGCACCGAGTTCGGTTGGCGTCCCCTCCTCTGGTACGGGTTTCTTGAGGAACTGCGGAACGCTGGCCAACTCTTGTAGCAGCGCCTGAGTCTGGGCCGCTGCCTCCTGAATCTGACGGGCATACTGGACCGGATCGGGCGCGGCCGCGACCACGGCTTCGGCTGCGCGGCTCGCCTGAAGCCGCGGAAACGCCGAGCGGTATTCGTTGAGCATATCCAGGAGGCCAGGACGCGCCAGCGACGTACGTACCTCGCCGTTGGTCCCGTCCTGCGCACTCCGGAAGTAGGACTCGAGCCCGGGCGCCTCCAGGTCCCAGTCCACAACGAGCACACGAAGGCCACGCTCATGAAAAGCCTCGGCGAGGTTGGCCAGCGCCATCGACCTGCCCACGCCGCCCTTGTACGAATAGAACGTGTAAATCATGGGTTCATCCCGCTGCGCTGAAGAGCGGCTTGTGCTCGGATTTCAACTTTTCCCGGTACACCACGCCCAGACTGCCGCGAATCAAACGCTCGATGTCCATCGCGTGTTGCACGTTCAACGCGCAGCCCCATAGCGGACCGGAACGCGGGATGCTAGGCAGGAAGAACTCGTCGAGAGCGGGCGCGCCGCGGCTGCTCAGGTATTGATAAACGGTTTCGATGGCTGGCTGCCTGGTGGGCGCAAGCGCGATAAAGAGCGACTGCTCGTTCATTGTGTAAGGGCCCAGATTCCTGAACACTTCGGTCAGCAAGGGATGATGCAGGGTAATCGGATCGACAACCAGAGCGAACGGTACTGTCGCGAGCCGATCCAGCGCATCGCGAAGTTGCTGATGGCTCGCGACGCCGCGAACAGTCTCGAGAAGGTCCCACGGGTCCCACCGAAACCAGAATTCCGGTTGTCCTTTCAAGCGCGCGTTCGCGGCGACGCGCATGTCCTCCATCAGGTCGATTATCGTCTGTTCATTCCCAAATGGCTGCCAGTTGAACGCGGTCTCGTGGTAGCGTTTCTTGACGTCGGCCAGCGTCAGAGCATACGCGTCGAGCACTTCCTGCAGCGTCGGACCAATCAATCTCCGGCTCAATATCGCGTCCAGCTCGGTTGCCATGTCGGCGTTCATCGCAACTACGGCAAGCGTGATTGGCTGGCCGCGCATCCGGGCCAAAACGTCCGAGCCTATGTCGCGAACCAAACGGTCCCACAGCGTGCGCTCCAGCTCACCTTTCAGCTTGTTTACGCCTCGATCTTCCACACCTTCGGAAGGGTCGTAGATGTTGTGCGTCCGAACGGCGAAAAGGGCTTGCACATCTTTCAGTTGCCCATAGTCACTGGCATCGAGCGGAACGTAGAAGAATTTGCGCTCGATGCCGTCGATCTGCGGATGGTCGCTTCGATGCTGTAGGAACGCCTGGACCTCGGGCCCAACTTCATCGGAGGCCTTTGCCTTGTTCGACCACAGAACAACGAAGTTTGTCGTGGCCTTGACCGCTTCGATCAGCGCAGGGCGGTAGAACTCGCCCAGCGGAAGCGACTCCCGATCCTGGTCCCAGAAGACCGTCATGGTAGGAAACTTGAGCTTCAGATCGTAGTAGAGCCGCTCGGCCCAGGGACGATCCCAACTCGTGTATGAGAGGAATAAATCGGTCATGACCTAACCTCCCCTGATCGGGCAAGCACGGTCTCCCACGAATTGCCGTCCTCGCCAGCGCGCATTGTTCGTCTGACAGTGTTGTCGAACGGCTGACCCGCCTCGCATTGCAAGAATGAGTGGGGCTGTGCGGTGCGCCCATGACGACCGCCGCTTCCAAGCGAAGGTTGCCATCCACAACATCCGCGTCTGACCGTTCGGACTGTCATTGACGGGTACTAGGATTTTTGCCCGGTATTGGACGAGAAGCGGCAGCAGGAAAGCACTGCCACGATCACATCCGAGTGCGCGCGACGTCAAGCCCCCTCGAGCCGAGGGATCCCCCGACCGATCGACCGCGGGGACCGAACCGCGCCAGTTCCGCTCGCGGATTCAACAAAGCAACGCAGCTGTCAGCTTCCAACGGTTTTGATTCGGGCGGAACGGGCATCGGACCAGGAACCCGGTCTCGCCCATTGCGCCAGACTCTGGTAAGTTTGGTTTCATTTCATTGTGAACCGGTCGATCCCTCATGCACGGGGAGTGCACCCATGCGCGCAGCTACCCGGCTCGCCCTCGTTGTCGCGCTCGGCGCGATCGTGCCCGGCACGGCACTCGCTCAGGACGTTCAGCAGGAAGGCACGAACGGCGGCAGGCTCATCACGCCAGCGGAAATCCGGGCCTGGAATTCGATCCGGCAGAACGTGCTGTCGAACGACGGTAAATGGTTCGTGTACGTCGTCGGACCGAGCGAAGGCGATGCGACGCTCATCCTCCGCGGCACGGCAAAGGACGCAACCGAGACGCGCATCCCGGTGGGCGACGGCGGCGGCTCGATCGCGATCTCCGGAGACTCGAAGTGGCTGGGCTACATCGTCGCCCCGCCTCGTCCCGCGAACAGTGGGCGCGCCGGGCGTGGCGGGCGTGGCGGCCGCGGCGGTGGGGGCGGCGGTCGCGGTGCCGGCGGCGAAGGCGAACAGGCGGCCGACTCGAGCAGCGAACGCAGCGCCAACAAGCTCGTGCTGATGAATCTCGCGACCGGCGAGAAGAAGGAAATCGAGCGCATCCGCCGCTTCGGCTTCAACGGCGAGAAGCCGACGTGGGTCGCGATGCAGGGATACGGCGCCGACGGGGCCGCGCCGACGGGTGGTGGCGGCGGGCGCGGCGGTCGCGGTGGTGGTGGGGCGCCGCCCGCCGGCGGCACCGAATCCGGCGGCAACACGGACCTTTTGCTCTACCACATTGCGACCGGCGAAACGTTCAATGTGGGTCGGGTCGGACAATACGCGTTCGACGAGTCGGGCGACTGGCTCGCCTACACGATGGACACGCCGGACCAGGTCGGGAACGGCGTACAGCTGCGCAACATGAAGACGAACATCGTGCGCTCGATCGAGAGCGACCGCCTGCTCTACCGCCACCTCGCCTGGGTCGACAGCTCCGCCGCCCTCAGTGTGATGCGCGGCCGGATCGACTCGCAGATACGCGATACCGTCTTTTCCACCGTCGCCTTCACCGCGTTCGGCGCGGCCGGTCCCGCAAAGAAGCTGGTCTTCGACCCGACGGGCCGCACGGACTTCCCCGCCGGCTTTAAGCTCGCGTCCGAGCGCGCGCCCCAGTACGCGGACGACATGTCGGCAGTGTTCTTCGGGATCCGCGAAGTGAGCCGGTCGCCGCGCGGACAGACGCTCGCGGCGGGTCGCGGCAATTCGCCCGTCCAGGCGGGCGCGCCGGGCGCGGGAGGCACGATCAACCAGACGGGGAGGGGAGGGCGCGGCGGCGCTGGCGCCGACACCGCCAACGAGCAGTCATCGCTCATACTGTGGCACGCGAAAGACCCGCGTCTACAATCCCAGCAGATCGTCCAGGAACAGCAGGATCGCAATTTCAACTTTCTCGCGCACTATCGTTTCGATGACAATCGGTTCGTGCGTCTGGCCGACGACTCGCTGCGCGTTGTGACGGTCCTTCCGCGCGATCGCTACGCGTATGGCACGGATAATCGCGCGTATCAGCAGGAGGCGAGCTTTTCGGGGCGCAACTATCAGGACGTCTACAGCGTCGATCTGCGCACGGGCGCGCGCAGGCTACTCATGAAGAAGAAGCCCGGAGGCGGCGGCGGACTGTCGCCGTCACCCGACGGACGCAAGGCCCTCTACTGGGGGACCGACGGCCACTATTGGGTGCTCGATTTCGCGACCGGCGAGTCCGTCAATATCACGAAAGATGTACAGGCCAGCTTCGTCGATACCGAAGACGACCACAACAACCTGTATCCGCCATCGCTGCCTTCCCGAGGTTGGTCCAAAGACGGATCGGCAGTGTTGCTCTACGACAACTGGGACGTGTGGAAGGTGCCGGTGAAGCCCGGCAGCGGGCCGGCCGTGAACCTGACCGGCAATGGCCGGAAGAACCAGATCCGCTACCAGCGCATCTATGCATTCGCGACCGCGGGCGGAGCTGGCGGTGGTGGTGGTGGGCGCGGAGGTGGTGGTGGCCGCGGTGGTGGCGGCGGCGCCGAGATCGACCTGTCGAAGCCGCTCTACTTCGGCACCTATGGCGAGTGGACGAAGAAAGAGGGCCTCGCCCGCGTCGAGCCCGGGAAGCCGGGCGCGCAATCCATCTTCTTCGAGGACGCGCGTTTCAACATCACGAAGGCCCGCGACGCGGAAGTCTACACCTACACGCGTCAGACCTTCACGGAATACCCGAACCATTGGGTGTTCGAAAACAGCTTCAAGGACGGATACCGCATCACCGACGTCAACCCGCAGATGAAAGAGCTCGCGTGGTCGAGCGGAACTCGCCTGATCGATTACACGAGTGAAAAAGGCGACAAGCTCCAGGGCGCGCTCTACCTGCCGGCAAACTACGAGCCCGGCAAGAAGTACCCGCTATTGGTCACGATCTACGAGAGACGGTCGCAGAACAAGAACGGATTCGTGTCGCCCAGCGAGACGCGCGCGCCCGATCCGGCGCAATTCACGCACCGCGGATACGCTGTGCTCGACCCGGACATCGTCTATCGCGTGAACGACCCGGGCATGTCGGCCGTCTGGTGCTTGATACCGGCCGTCAAGGCTGCCATCGCCACGGGCATCGTCGATCCGGAGAACGTCGGGCTCTGGGGCCATTCCTGGGGCGGCTACCAGACCGCGTTCCTCGTCACCCAGACCGACATCTTCAAGGCCGCCATCGCCGGCGCGCCGCTCACCGACATGGTCAGCATGTACAGCTCCGTCTACTGGAACACCGGCGGCGCCAACCAGGCGATC
>JBOGMR010000110.1:0-7050 GCA_050746825.1 Bryobacteraceae bacterium
GCCTTCACCACCTCTTCCGGGTGGGCGCCATCTTGCACCGCTTGAACGGCTCGCATGCGCATCTCTTCCAGGGTCTTGTGATCCAGTTTGCGGCCGTCGAGTTTTCTCACTCCATGAATGACGCGGAGGACGGCAAAGGGTTACAAGAAAATGTACTTACTTATGGGAAGACTGTTAACTGCTATTTCCATAGCTTTTACATAGTTCTGTAAAAACCTGTTGTTCAGCACGAAACTCCGCTACGCGGTTCTCACCGAGTCAGACGGCCTCCAGTTCCATCTGGATTCTGTCCTCCGTCCGAGCCGTCGACTACGACGACGCCTTTCGGCGAGTTCTGGATGACGGACTCAAGAAGGAGAGAGCGTACAGAAATCTCAACGACGGTCTACAGTTTGCCGAGCTGTTTCTGGGATAGCCGGCCCCAGCGGTCGGTGAAGCGGCGGCGGAAGCGGGGGGCGGTGCGAGCGGCCTCGACGGAGCGCGAGTACATTTCGCGGGCCTCGTCGCGGCGGTTCAGATTCTCGAGCGCCTGTCCGAGCAGGTAGAGACCTTCGGGATCGTAGGGCCTGTATTCGATATAGGCGGCGAGCTCGCCGCGGGCGTGTTCCCACTCGCGCGCTGTGTTGTACATGCCTCCGATCTCGCGCAGGATTTCGTGAGAGGCATGGCGCGGGTTCTGGTCGATCACGGTCTGAAAATGGGAGAGCGCGTCTTTGAGGCGGCCCTGCTCGCGCGCGATGCGGCCGAGTTGAAAGTGCGCATCGGTTTCCCTGGGATCGATCTGGACGGCGTTTCGAAAGCGCGCGATCGCCTCCGCATTCTGGCGGCGATGCTGGTAGATCAGGCCGAGCTGATATTGGGCCTCGGCGTCGTGCGGGTTGACGGTGCAGGTGTCGAGGTAGCGGCGGAAACTCTGGCGTCCGCGGAAGCCGTCGGAAAGCCCGCGAAATTCGCCGCTGAAGTAGACATAGCCGAAATACAGAATGAACGGCGAAGCCAGCCAGCGCAGGACGAAGCCAAACTGCTGGTAGAGAAAGAGCCCTCCCGCCAGTGGGATCGCGGACAGCGCGACGACTCCGGCCGCGGGCATGGTGTCGATTCCGAAAACCGTGCGCACCGCGGTGACCATCAGGAAAGCGAAGTAGAGGGTCGCGACAGCAAGAAAGCTGAGCGTCGCAGTGAGGGACGGCCGCAGGGCCAGCAGAAGCGCGCTGACCGGCAGATACGCGGCGGACCACGCCATCGCGGTGCAGGTGAGGAAGGAAGCATACTCGCGGTCAAACACCGTGCGGAAGGCGCCGAGCTGGCCGATGAGCGTTCCGGCCAAAATCGTCCCCGGAACATAAAAGAGTGCGGTGATCAGGAGTGGAGAATAGAACTCGAAGAACCCCGCGCCGGCGCGCGCCGCACTCGCGCTCAGCACGTATTTGAGAATCGCCGATCCGATCAGCATCAGGATGCAGGCGTAAAACAAACTGGCCTGATCGAGGATGGCGCTCATCGCGAAGACCGGCCGCGTATAGAGCCGGAACAGCAGGCTGGTGTTTCCGCCGCTCATGAAATAGAGCTTAGCGCGACTGGATATTGTTTCGCGAGGCGCCCCGGAGCAGGCCGCCGGGCGCCCGGGAGTGAGAACGATGCCGCCGCCAACGGTGCTGTATCATGTTCAACATCGATGGCGCGAGGCACAAAACCAATGAATCCTAAACCGATTCTTTTTCTAACCGTGGCGCAAGTTGCCGCTCTCCTCGCCCAGGAACCCCGGCCTCTTCCAGCCGATCTCAAAGTCGAGCGGGACATTGCCTACGCTGAGCCGAAGAACCAACGGCAGATGCTCGACGTGTACCCGCCGGCCGGGGAGAAGAACTTACCGGTCGTGGTCTGGGTTCATGGCGGCGGCTGGCGGGCGGGAGACAAGACCGAGGTCGCAAGCAAGCCGCTGGCCTTCACGCGCAAGGGCCTGGTCTTCGTCGCCGTGAACTATCGTTTCGTGCCGAACGTCACGATGGATACGATCGCACGGGACATTGCGAAAGCCGTCCGCTGGGTTCACGATCATATCGCGGAGCGCGGAGGGGATCCTCAGCGGATTTTCCTGATGGGGCACTCCGCCGGTGCGCAACTGGCGGCGCTGGTGTCGACCGACGATCGTTTCCTGAAGGCGGTAGGACTGTCGCTGGCGATTCTCAAGGGTTGCGTACCGGTCGACGGCGATACCTATGACGTACCCTTGCAGGTCGCCACGGTCGCGGCTCGCCGCAAGAGTCTCGGCCAGCCTGATCCAAAGTTCGGATACGAGGAGAAGTTCGGCCCTCCCGACCGGCAGCGCGACCTCTCCGCCGTCAGGCACGTTGCGCGCAATAAGGGGATCCCGCCCTTCCTGATTTTGCATGTGGCCGGCCATACAGACACTACCGCCCAGGCGCATCGTCTGTGGAGCGAACTCCGGGAAGCGGGCGTGCCGGCGAAGACATTCGGGGCTGCGGGAACCGATCACGTCCGGCTCGACCGCGATCTGGGCGTACCTGGCGATCCATCGACGGCAGAGCTGTTCAACTTCGTGGAGGCTGCGCTCAAGAAATGAACCTGCACTGAGAAGAATCGCGCCGCTCACCGCTGACGCTTCAGCGCACGACAGTCGCCAGCGCCATCGAAGCCCAATTACTCGCGGCGGCGGAAATGAACTGATCGGGCCCGTGCGGGAAATCGCTATCAAAGTAAGGCTGGATGGCCGCCGCCCGCGTCCTGACGTACCAGGATCCGTCTTCGAGCTGCGAGTTCAGCAGGTACTGAATGCCTCGCTGATAGGCCGGACTACTGACGGCAATGACGCGCGACTCCCTCAGCGCGACGAGAGCCTGACCGGTCGCATACGCATCCGTAGCCAGCGTTGGGACCTGCCCCCAGGCTCCGCCGGACCTTTGCAGCGCCAGCAGTTTCTGCGCGGTCGTGCGAATCGCCTGCCGGCTACCACCGCCCCAGATCAACCCGAAGATCTTGAAGGCATGGTCTTCCGTGGTTTGCGGTTGCGCCATTTCGAGCCAGTGAACCGCGCGCTCAACGGCCTTGTCGTACTCCGCCCTCTGGCTCTTGGGGCCATACGTTCGCACCGATCGGATGGATGCCGCCGTCACTTCAAAGTCGCTCGACTCGAGTGGAGGACGCAGCGAGAGACATCTCCAGCGGCCGTCGGGAGACTGATTGTTCTTCACGTATCGCGCCCAGACGTCGGTGATCGGGTCGCTCGGATAGTTCTCCACAGCCATGCCCAGCAGGATGTAGCTGACGGTATCGACGCCGCCCGGGATGCCGTCGTTCTCGAGCGCACGCTCGCCGTTCTCCCGTAGGAACGCGGCAATCCTGTGTAACTGGTCCTTCGCGATCTGCTCGTCAACCCGCATGCCCTTGGCGCGCGCGGCGGCCACGGTCATCGCCGTGAGTGAATTGTTGTGGCAGGAGACGCACCCGGCCCGCTGAAGGAACGCGACGTCGGCCCGCTGCAGCCCCGGAATACTTCGTTCGATAGCAGCTCGAACCGGTCCGGCCGGCTTTGGCCGCAGTTGCACCGGAGCGGGACTTTCATCCCGGACGCCCGCCTCGGTCAACGCCTCCACCAGTGTGACGTTACCCTGCCTCTTCGCGAAATCGAGCATGGTTAAGCCGGCAGAGGTTTTGGCGTTTACGTTGGCGCCGCGACGAATCAACGTCCTGATCGTGTCGACCGGAAAAGTCGCCGGAGAGAGCGCGACGGCCTGCAACAGATTCGGGCCGGGTTGAGCGCCGCGGCCGAGCAGCATTTTTGTTCTGGGAAGGTCGCCCGCCCGAACCGCTCCCTGCAGCGCGCCGCTCAGATCGCCGGGTTCTGCGAGCTCGAGCAACAAATCGAAACACTCGGAGCAGCCCGCCAAGGAAGCGCCGAGGGGAAGCGGTTTCTTGCCGGCGCCATGGTCCAAAAGCAGTTGCAGCAGGTCCCGGTTACGGGCTGCCACGGCGACAGTCAGGGCGCCGCGTCCATCCGGAAGCCGGACGCCGGCGTCGGCGCCGTTCTCCAGCAGGAGTTTCACTGCGGGAAAGGATCCAGCCCATCCGGCGGCGATCAGGAGAGCGGTGCGGCCTTCGCCGGAGCGCAGATTGGGATTGGCTCCGCGGTTGAGCAGCAACCTCGTTTTCTCTCCATCCTCGACCGCATACATCAGGGCGGTTCCCCCGTCATCGTTCTGCGCGTTCGGGTTCGCGCCCTTGTCCAGCAGCAGTCGGACCTCTTCGCTATCGCCGTAGAGGGCAGCGTACATGATTGGTGTCCAGCCGCCCTGGCCTTTGGCATTCACAGATTCGGGATTCTCGAGCAACGTGCGTTTGAATTCGGGACGATTGCCGTTGCGAAGGGAATTCATCATCTTCATGACGGCGGGATCTGCGGGCGCGGCATCCCGGTCGCCCGACAGCGCGTCAGGCCAGTCAGCGCCCTGATCAATCCAGGCTTTGATGATGTTGATTTGCTCCGGCCGGAGAGGTCCTGCCGGGGGCATCTGCACGCCGAATTGTGTCCCGCTCAGACGGCGGAAGAGAGGACTGCCGGCGCTTTTGCCCGGCACGATGCGCGCGCCATTCGCGCCCACACGGTTCGGCATTGCGTCTCTGCGCCGATCGAGACGGAGGCCCCGCATTTGCTGGGACGGGCCGTGGCACTCGACGCAGTGATCCCTGAGTATTGGTTGAATATCGCGGGCAAAGTCCACCTTTGCGGGGATCTGGGCAGCCAGCGTCTCACCAAGCAGGCATGCATAGAGGATCGCGCGAATTGTGACGGGACAGCTCCAGAGTCCGGCGCCTAGCATAAAGGCCCTCAATTCCTGCTGAGCGTAACTGAGCATATCGCGAAAGCGTATCACCTTCCAGTGGGCCAACTGGCGCCAGCGGCCGCTGTGCGGGTCGAGAGCTTTGAGCTCGGGCCCGAGCGGCCACGTGGATTTGGCTCTCTCCGCGACGACGATGTAGTATGGGAGTCAATTGAAAACGCCGCTGCTGCCGGGGTTCGCACTCAAAGCGCAATGGCCACCGACTTCCACTTGTTTAGCGCCGCGCACCTGGCGATTGCCGGGTGCGTGCCCGCATCCGCTGCGGCGTTGGCGACATGGAGCCGGTCAAGTCCAGGACGAAAGTTGTGGACGCGGCGGACGCTCGGTGCGCTGCTAGCCGCCAACGAGCTGGTCTGGTATTCCTTCCGCTTGCGTCACGAAGGCTTTCGTTTTCCAGAAGGACTTCCGATCAATTTGTGCGACGTGACGCTCTGGCTGACGGTTGTGTCGCTGCTGACACTGCGGCAACGCGTCTTCGAATTCGCCTATCTGACCGGAGCCGCGGGTGCGGGAATGGCGATTCTCACGCCCGACTTATGGGCGCCCATGTGGTCGTATCCCACGATGTATTTCTTCGCCGCCCATGGCGGCGTGGTTGCCGGACAGCTTTATGTGATTTGGTCGGGGCAGGTGAGGCCGCACCCGGGCTGCGTGTGGCGCGTTCTCGCAATGGTCAACGGCTATGCGCTCGCGGTGGGCTTGTTCAATCTTTTTTTTCACACCAACTACATGTACCTGTGCGAAAAGCCCGAGGGTGCCAGCGTGCTCGATTTCCTGGGGCCGTGGCCGGTCTATTTGCTAGGCGGCGAACTGGTGGCCATCGTGCTGTTCTGGCTCCTCTACCTGCCGTTCCGGCCGCGTTCGTCTCAGCCAGCGGCCCCGGCTGCATAGATTGCATCGAACGATTGCACAGTGCTAGGCTCAAGCCGTGAGGGTTCAATGAAAAAGCTATCCGTGCTGCTGCTCGCTGCCTCCATCAGCGTGCTCGCTCAAACTGCCCCGCCCAAGACTCACTTGAAGGTTGGCGACACCGCGCCCGACTTCGACTTGAGCTCTACGATGGGCAAGAAATTCAAGCTATCTGACTTCAAGGGCCAAAAGGCCGTCGTGCTGGCATTTTTCCCCGCTGCGTTCACCGGTGGTTGAACGAAGGAAATGACTGGATACCAGGCTGGTATCGCGAAGTTTGAGGGGACCGGTGCTCAGATTTTTGGAATCAGCACGGATAACACACCGTCCCTGGGAGAGTTTGCCAAGAAGTTGAACCTGACGTTCCCGCTGTTGAGCGATTTCATGCGCAAGACGGCGGCCGATTACGGCGTGCTGGCGCCCGAACGCGGCGTCGCCAACCGCAGCACGTTTGTGATCGACAAAGCGGGCAAGATTTCGTACATCGAGGAAGGCAACACCGCCATCAACATCGATGGCGCGGCCACGGCGTGCAGCCGTTTAGGACACTAGGGTCAGCAGGGAGGGGCAGGCGGCGTAAAACCGCTCCCTCACGGTCGCAGCTCTGTAACGCGTAAGCAAGCGATCTTTCGGTGCGCCTTGGCAAATTACCCGAGCACGAGGCCGGATGGCAGCTCCTCGCCGAAGATTCTGCCCAGCACCTGTTCGTCGCGCACCTCTTCGCCGTTGAACGCGGCGAGGCGGCGGTCGGCGTTAGGCATGGCTTCGAGTCTGGCGCGCACCAGGTCGCGAGTGACGGCGTTGACATCACGCATCGGATCGCCGGTAAGGCGCGCCAATGCCGCCAGCGTGTCGCCGGCTTGCGGAATGGGCATGGGCAGCAGAGCTTCGACCCAGCGCGTGACAGTCGAAGGCGGAAGCGCCTGGTTGATGGGCCCGTACAGCAACTGGCGTGCGCCCAACCGCGAGAGGCACCACAGCTCGTTTTCGCGGGAGTCGCCTGTCTTGAGCTGTTTCACGAGTGCGTCGCCCAACTCGGTTTTGGTATGGAGCGGCAACAGTTCGAGGCTCGATGCGGTGCGCCACATCTCGCGCAGCAGGCTGTTATTGACGCGGACCTTTTTCCCGGCGCGGGGCAGCAGGGTCGCCGAGAGCCGCTGGAAAAGATCGATCTGCTGGTTGCGGTTGAGGCCGCCGGCGACGCGTCCCCAGAAAATCCACCAATCAATCTCGCACTGGATTTGATTGGGGAAGCCGAGGCCGCTCGCGTAGACCTTGCGCG
>JBOGMR010000111.1:0-6845 GCA_050746825.1 Bryobacteraceae bacterium
AGCATGGGCTGACGCTGTGGAACGCCATCCTGCGCATGATCGGGGAGCGGACGTTCCCGGCGCGTGCTCAGGCGGCGCTCGAAAACTTCCGCGCGATCGTCGAGGCGATCCGCACGGCGGTGGCGGAACAGCCGCTGGCCGCCGCCATTCGCTTCGTGCTGGAGCGCAGCGGATACCAGCGCATGCTCGAGGAAGACACGACTCCGGAGGGCGAGTCCCGGCTCGAGAATCTGCGCGAACTGGTGAACGCCGCGGCCGAAGCGGCGGAACGAGGCGAAGGCGTGGCCGAGTTTCTCGACCATGCCGCACTGGTGGCCGAAGCCGATCAGGTCGACGAGCGGGCGCAGGTGCTGTTGCTCACCATGCACAACGCCAAAGGCCTCGAGTTTCCCGTGGTTTTCATCGCGGGCCTCGAGGAAGGCCTCTTCCCCCACAGCCGCTCGTTTGACCACCCCGACATGATGGAAGAGGAACGGCGGTTGTGCTACGTCGGCATGACGCGCGCCGAGAAGCGGCTCTTTCTCACCTGGGCCAAGTACCGGCGGCGCTTCGGCGGCGGCGAGCAGGAGCGCACCCTTCCGTCGTCGTTTCTCAAGGAGGTGCCGGAGCATCTTGTCGTGAGCATGAATCGCGACCGCTACCCCACCGGCACGCCCGCGATGGACTTGACGCCGGAGCGGCACGAAGTCCGCGAGACCGTGCGCCGCACGACGTACACCGGAACCACCTATAATTCTGTAGAGAACATCCGGCAGTTTTTCGCGGAGCGCGGAGGCGGGTCGAACCTGGGATCCAAGCCGTCACCGGCGGCCAAGCCCGCGCCGGGCGCGCGTCCGCCGCAGGCTGCTCCGGCATATCCGCCGAGGGCGGCAGCGCCGAACGCGGCCGCGTCGAAGCCGACAGTACAGCGGCCGGGAGTACAGCGGCCTGGAGCGCAAACGCCGGCAGCACAGAAGCCGTTAGCGGCGGCTGCAAGAAAGATCGGCGCTACAGTCGATCATCCGAAGTACGGCCGCGGTACCATTGTGCGGCGCGAGGGCGAAGGCGGTGATGCAAAAATCACCGTGCACTTCCCCGCATACGGAATCAAGAAACTGGTTGCCAAATACGCAGGACTGACAAACGACTGATGAATACGAAAACGATCACCGACAAAGAAGAGCGCAAGAAAGCCAAGAGGGCCGCCAGGAAAAAGACACCGCCAAAAGCCAAACGCGCCTCGGGCGTGGCCCGCGGCTCGATGAAGAAAAAAGTGAAGAAGATGGTCAAGGGTCAGTCGCGTCGCTAGCGTGCGCGCGAGCCGATCATGTCCTACCTGCGCACCAAGAGCATCGACGCTCTGATCGCAGCGGCCGAGGATCCGGAGAAAAAACTACACCGCAGCCTCGGTCCCTGGAGTCTCACGGCTCTGGGCATCGGCGCCGTGATCGGCTCCGGCATTTTCATCCTGACGGGCACGGCGGCGGCGGGCGAATCGCTCAGCTACCGCTCCATCCTCCACGCGCCGGTACTTGATCTTCTTCTGCACGGCTCGAATGCCTTGTCGACCGCCGGCCGGCCGGGCGCTGGTCCGGGCATCGCGCTGTCGTTCCTTTTGACGGCGATCGTGTGCGGATTTGCCGGGCTCTGTTATGCGGAGCTGGCCTCGATGATTCCCGTGTCGGGCAGCGCCTACACCTACGCCTACGCGACGCTGGGCGAGATCTTTGCGTGGATCATCGGCTGGGATCTCATCCTCGAATATGCGGTCTCGAACATGGCCGTCGCGGTCGGGTTCTCGGCGTATTTCAACGACATCCTCGAGAGCATATTCGGGGTCCATCTTCCCGCGAAACTAAGCGGACCTATGTTCGTTGGCGGCGAGGCTACGGGCAACTGGTTCAACGTTCCCGCGCTCGTGATCCTGCTGGTCCTGACCTCGCTGCTCGTGATCGGAATCCGGGAGAGCGCGGGCGCGAACAACGTGATGGTGCTCGTGAAGGTGGCCGCGATTCTGATTTTTGTGATCGGTGCGTCGCGCGCGGTGAAGCCGGACAACTGGCAGCCCTTCATGCCGAACGGTTTCTCGGGCGTGTTGACCGGCGCGGCGATCGTATTCTTCACCTTCATCGGCTTCGATTCCGTCTCGACCGCGGCCGAAGAGTGCCGTCATCCGCAGCGCGACCTGCCGATCGGAATCATCACGACGCTGGTGGTCTGCGCGACGCTGTACATCTCGGTGTCGCTGGTGCTCACGGGGATCGCGAATTACAAGTCCCTCAACAACGCCGCGCCGGTCGCCAACGCGCTCAAGGAACTCGGATTCGAGGGGATCCGGCGCTGGGTCGGCATCGGCGCCGCGGTGGGAATGATCTCGTCGCTGCTGGTTTTTCAGTACGGGCAAGCGCGGGTGTGGTTCGCGATGTCGCGCGATGGACTGCTGCCGCGCGCGTTTTCGCGCGTCCACGCCAGGTTTAAGACGCCGCACGTCAGCACGTGGGTCGCGGGCTTCGTGGTCGGAATTCCGGCCGGCATCTGGGACATCGGCACCTTCGCCGACCTGTCGAACATCGGAACCCTGTTCGCGTTCGCCGTGGTCTCGGCGGGTGTCATCGTCCTGCGAAAGTCCCAGCCGGAAAGACCTCGCGGGTTCCGAGTGCCGCTCTCGCCGTTCCTGCCGTGGCTGTCGATTGTCTGCTGCGTGGTGCTGATGATGGGATTGCCGCTCCAGACCTGGGTGCGGTTCTTTGCGTGGCTGCTGATCGGCCTGATCATCTACTTCGCTTTTGGCCGTAAACACAGCACGCTTAACTGATCGCGCTGCGGCCCGCGATAGCGCGTCAGATCAATTCTTCGACCACCAACGACTTTTTCCGGCCTTGGCTCACAATGTGGCCCTTGTATTTGCTTCTGCCGTTGACCATCAGGTGAACCGGCCGATCGATCGAGTAGTCGAACATTAGAATCTGCCCGGGCTCCAGCTTCAACATGTCTTCCACTTCCAGCATAGGACCTTGGAGCCGGGCGTCCAGGTGCACATTCGTAGTCTTGAGCAGGTTCAGGATGCGATGCTGATCCTCTTCCGACGATTTGGTCTTGCGCACCGACCACTGCTGATCGAACTTGGACCGCAACATCTTGACGATGATGCTCGGCATCCCGATATTCATCATGCCGGTGTTGTCGCCGACTCGAATCTCCAGGCCGATCGAGACAATCGCCTCGTTCGGCGCCAGAATCTGCAGCAATTGCGGCTCACTTTCGCGCCCTTCGATCGTGAACGCGAGGTTGGCAACGGCGTGCCAGGACTGCTTGAGGTCGTTCAGAATGATCCGGAATAGACCGTCCAGGATGCTCTGCTCAATCTCGGTGGTCTCCCGGTTTATCTTGACCGTACCCTTTCCGGTGCCACCCAACAGCATTTCGAGCACGGGGAAAATCAGCGAAGGGTTCAATTCCAACACAGCGTTGCCGTCGAACGGCTTCATGCCGAGTGACACCAGGCAGGTGGGTGAAGGAAGGCACTGGGAGAACTCCGCAAACGACAACTGCTCCACCGAGATCAGGTTAACGATCACATACGCGCGGAGATAAGCGGAAAGGCTGGAGGCCAGATTCCGGGCGAAATTGTCGTGCAGGAGGTGAATGGCGCGGAGTTGGTCTTTGGCGATCCGGTCCGGCCGACGAAAATCATACGCCGCTGCCTTTTTGGCGGGGTCTTCGCCTTCCGCATCCCGGGATTTCTGAAATACCTTGTCGATCTCGTCTTGCGAGAGCAGCCTTCCCACATAGGATGTATCGGACGAACCGCCAGCGGAGATTAGCCTCTACCCCCATTTGCGCCGGCCCGTTCGCGCCGCGCCACCCGGCGAAGAACGGGATTCCCCATCCATCTCATGATTCGCTTGGCCTCATCACTCTGGCGATGCCGTCCATCATCCTGTCGAAGCTCGACACTTCGCGCTCGAGCTGCTTCCGGCCCGCGGCAGTGATCCGGTACGTTCGAACCTTCCGGTTGCGCGCCGACAAACCCCACTCCGCCGCGACCCAGCCGGCCTTCAACATGCGCTGTAAAGCCGGGTACAATGAGCCCTCCTCGACCTGCAGCAGATCGTCCGACGTCCGTTTGATGTGCTGGGCGAGGGCATATCCGTGTAAGGGCGCCCGGCGCAGAGTCTGGAGGACCATCATCTCCAGCGCGCCGGCGAACAGATCACGCTGTTCCTGTTGCCTCATGCTATACTTGTTCGCTCTATGCCTAGAATGAACTAGCACGCCGCGGGTTGTCAAGTGGCTTCTACGCGACCAGTGGCGCCACAAGTCCCTACGTCGTGATCGGCCCCGACGTCCCCTGCATGAAGTCCTTGTTCTTGTCGCCGACCCAATAGCGCTCGCCCGCGATGCACCAGATAAACTCGAGCGGCTCCTGCTGCGAAAACACCGGATGGTAGTTGAGAAACGGAATCGTCACCGCGTCGCCTTCCGCGACATTGTGCACGAAGGTCAGCGTCTCGGGGCTCTCGTACACCTCCATCGACCCACGCCCCTTCGTGAAGATGTAGACCTCTTCCTGATCGGTGTGATTGTGCGGCGGCCAGCTTCGCGCGAAGGGCTCGAAGAAGGTGTATCCGGCCACCAGCTTGTCGGCCTTCTCTGCGACGTCGAACATCAGGAAAACGTCCTTGCCCTTCAAGTGGCGGATGCGCGACTCGTCGCTGGAGATGCGCGCGAACTCGGCGTGATGCACCGGATGCGCATTCTGCGCAGGCGCGCGAGTCACGAACAAGTGCGCCGGCTCGGCGCCCGGATTGGCGATCGAAAAAGGCGCGCTTCGCGGAACGTATAGCATGTCATGCGGAGCGAGGGCGTACGACGCGCCGCCGACGCGGGCGCAAGCCCCGCCGCGCCAGGGGAACAGCAGCGCCTCCTCGCCCGGAAACGCGATTGGCTGCGTCGACGCACCCGGCGCGATCCAATATTCACCGCAGCTCAGAAACTGGAGGTTCGCCGGCGCCGGCGTAAAACGCTCCCGGTAGACAACCGGCGCTTCCTGCGCAAGGAACAAGCTTCCCGGTTTCACACTCATCATGTCCATTAAACGGGGCTGCACGGCGCATGTCAACGCCGCCGTCACGCGGCGCTCTCTTTTGCATTTTAGGCGTCGTTGCTCTTATGCTGTTACGGAGTGCAGACGAGCTCTTTGACATCTCCGCTCGTTGAGGCCGCCGATGTCCTAAGCGAGGCCATGGAGGCGCAGCTTCGCAAATTCGCCAAAGTCCTCCAGCCCCACGCCACGCCGCTCGATCGCAGTTTCCGCCGCGAGCTGGCCCGCTGGAACTATGACGAAAAGCAGCTCAAAGCGATGTGCGCAGTGACGCCGGGGGCCGCGGCCCGAATTCTCGCGACCGGGCGTCCCACAGAAGACTTCTTTGAGCAGGTCGAGTACAGCGGCCGCCGTCTTGCCAAACTCAACGTGCCTCCAGGCGAGGTGGTGCGCGCGTTGCGACTGTATGACACCCTTCTGGACCCCGTGCTGCGGAAAAACGCCCCAAGGAACGTCACCGAGCTGCGCACGGCCCGGGAGCGGCTGCATTTTTCAGTCGTGCTTACCCTTAACAATGCCTTTCAACAGGTGCGGGAGGTCGAGGCTCAGGCGTTTTACGATCTGTTCCGAGCCGAGTTGGAAGCCAAGAGCCTGGACGAACTGCTGCATCAGTTCCTTGGAAATCTCACCCGGATCTGTCAGGCGCAGTTCGGGAGTTTGGTTCTATTGGACTCCACATCTACGTGGTGCCAATCACAGGCAGCGGTCGGCGGGCAGCCGGATCCCGCGAAGGGAAACGAGGGCGGGATCCCACAGAAACTCACCGCTGCGCTGCGGAAGCAGCTTGTGACCACGCGCTATGTGGTTGCCGGCGAGTCGGCCGAGAGGCTCATCCTCGACAGACGCCTGATCGGACGATGCCGATCTTACTGGTCCGTCCCGTTGATGGCTCACGGGCGCATGGCGGGTCTGATCCAGCTTGGGTTTTCGACCGAACGGAGCTGGCTGCCGCGGGAGCTCCATCTGCTCGACGCCGCAGTTGAGCAGTGCCTGTTAGCGGCTGAAAAGGCGCGGCTTATGGAGGATCTGGCGGCCCGCGAGGAACAGGTTCGCAAGCTCGGCGAGCACATGTGGCAGGTCGAGGAGGAGGAGCGGCGCCGCATCAGCCGGGAACTCCACGACGAGGCCGGCCAATCGATGCTCTTCATCCGGCTGCAGCTTGAAATGCTCGAAAAGTCAATGCCTGGCAGCATGGCGGATGTTCGGGAGAAACTCGCTGAAACCAGGGATGTTACCGAAAAAACCATTATCGAGATCCGCCGGATTATTGCGGCGCTGAGCCCGGCAGTCCTGGAACAACTCGGCCTCTATCCGGCACTCCGGCAGCTTACGAACCGCTTCCGCCGCTACTACCCGGCACGGGCGAGGCTGCACCTGTCGCCGCGGACCGGGCGTCTTCCCCGGGAAGCCGAAATCATCACCTACCGGCTCGTTCAGGAGTGCTTCAATAACATCGCTAAACATTCTTCCGCATCTACTGTAAACATTCACCTGAGTTCTTCCGATACTTACTTAGAACTTCGAGTGGAAGACGACGGAGTCGGATTTGAGGTCGAGGCGGCGATGCAAAAGCGCAACTCTTATGGCCTCTCGGGAATGCGGGAGAGAGTGACATTGCTGGGTGGGCGTATGACCATCCACAGCCTCCCGAATCAAGGGACGAGTATCTCGGTGGTTCTCCCGATTCGGGGCAGGGGTGCTCTAAAGGCCCGTGGCGGGCCGATGGGCGATACCAGATGAGCGCTCCCGCTGTTTTGCTTCG
>JBOGMR010000112.1:0-9324 GCA_050746825.1 Bryobacteraceae bacterium
GATGCCTTCCTTCAGATGATCCATGGAAAGGAGGTGATCCTTCCACTGATCGTCGATCACCTGAAGCATGACCATGCGTTCGGTGTGGCGCATGACCTCGGCGCTGACGACGTCTTCCTTCTCCCGATACTTGCTTTTAAGCCGCTCGTTGACGAGATCCTCGATCTCGATGCGTGTGAGCGGCCTGAGCTCGGAGGGATCGAGCCTGAGACCGAACTGGCTCAAGATGTCGGTTCGCAAGCCTTCGAGGTCATAGGCGTCGGCATGCGCCCTTTCGGGGCAGCGCATGTCGATGAACGAGCCCACGATGTTGCCGGCCATTTCGAAGATGCGTTCCTTCTGGCCGACGCCCTCGATCAGAGCGCGGCGCATTCCATAAACGGCCTGGCGCTGCTTGTTCATGACGTCGTCATACTCCAGCAGGTGCTTGCGGGCCTCGAAGTTTTGCACTTCGACGGCTTTTTGCGCGGCCGCGATGCGTTTGGTGATGAGTTTGGACTCGATCGGGACGTCCTCTTCCATGCCGAGACGCAGCATGAGTTTCTGCATGCGCTCACCGCCGAAGATTCTCAGCAGGTCGTCTTGCAGCGACAGGTAGAAACGCGAGCTGCCAGGATCGCCTTGGCGTCCGGCGCGCCCGCGAAGCTGATTGTCGATGCGCCTTGACTCGTGACGTTCGGTACCGGTAATGTGCAGGCCGCCGAGGCTGACCACTTCCTCGTGCTCACGCTCGTATTCGGATCTAAACCGCTGCAGAACGGCCTCCCACTCTTCGCGCGGCGCCTGCTCGGGATCGCGGCTTTGCTTGCGCAGGAATTCCTTGGCCTGAAACTCGGGATTGCCTCCGAGCAGGATGTCTGTGCCGCGTCCCGCCATATTGGTAGACACGGTGACGGCCCCCTTGCGGCCGGCCTGAGCGACGATGAAGGCCTCGCGCTCGTGGTTCTCGGCGTTCAGCATTTCGTGCCTGACGCCCATGCGCTTCAGAATCCCGGACAGCCTCTCCGACTTCTCTACGGAGATGGTGCCGACCAGCACGGGCTGCCCGCGTTCCTGGAATGTCTTGATTTCCTTGGCGGCGTTGCGGAATTTCTCTTCCTCGGTGCGATAGACGACGTCGGGATTCTCGAGACGGATCAAAGTCCTGTTGGTCGGAATGACGGTGACGTCGAGCTTGTAGATCTTGTCGAATTCCGCGGCTTCGGTCTCGGCGGTACCCGTCATGCCGGCCAGCTTCTTGTACATGCGGAAGTAATTCTGGAAGGTGATCGTGGCCAGCGTCTGGTTCTCGCGCTCGATCTTGACGTTCTCCTTGGCTTCGACGGCCTGGTGTAAACCGTCGCTCCAGCGGCGGCCAGGCATCAGGCGGCCGGTGAACTCATCGACGATGATGACCTGCCCGTCTTTGACGACATAGTCTTTGTCGTTCTGGTAAAGGACGTGCGCGCGCAACGACTGCTGCACATGATGGTTCATCTCGATGTACTGCGGCTCGTAGAGATTGGGAATGTTGAGAAGCTTCTCTACCTTGCTGATGCCCTGTTCGGTGAGTGCGACCGTGCGGTGCTTTTCATCGACAGTGAAGTCGCCCGTGGTCCACTTCTGGCCGGGCTCCTTGCCTTCGTGCACCTCGCCGCGCTCCAGCTTGGGGATGATGCGGTTGATCTTGTAATACTTGTCGGTCGATTCTTCGCTCGGGCCGGAGATGATGAGCGGCGTACGGGCCTCGTCGATCAGGATCGAATCGACTTCGTCGACGATGCCGTAATGGTGCCCCCGCTGCGTGCAGTCCTCGATCCGGAACTTCATGTTGCCGCGGAGATAATCGAAGCCGAACTCGTTGTTGGTGCCGTACGTGACGTCGCTGTTGTAGCTCTCCTGCCGTTCCTGATCGTCGAGCTCGTGCACGATGGTGCCGACGGACAAGCCCAGAAACCGGTACATGCGGCCCATCCACTCGGCATCGCGCTTCGCCAGGTAGTCGTTGACCGTGACCACATGGACGCCCTTGCCTTCAAGCGAGTTGAGGTAGCTGGGAAGCGTCGCGACGAGTGTTTTGCCCTCGCCCGTTTTCATTTCGGCGATTTTGCCGCGGTGGAGAACCATGCCGCCAATCAACTGAACGTCGAAGTGACGCATGTTGAGCACGCGCCGGCCCGCCTCGCGGCCGACGGCGAAGGCCTCGATGAGGAGGTCGTCAAGCGTAGCGCCCTGCGCCAGCTTCTCTTTAAACTCGATGGTTTTCGCGGCCAGTTCGGCGTCGGAGAGATTCTGGAGCGCCGGCTCCAGGTCGTTCATCGCAACGATCGTCGGCCGCATGGCCTTGATCTCGCGCTCCGTTTTGGTGCCGAAGATCTTGGCCAAAACTGCGTCGATCATATTTGAGTGCCGAATTCCATTTTACCCTGCGGTGACGGGGTAACGGCGCGGCTATGATAGACCAATGCCGCTCCGCTGGTGGATCGCAGCCCTCCTGTTCGCCTCCACGACGATTAATTACATTGACCGGCAGGCGCTGAACGTCATGGCGCCCTATCTGAAAGAAGAATATCGCTGGACCAATTCGGACTTCGCAACCGTCGTGATTGCGTTCCGCATTGCGTACGCGTTGATGCAGCTGGTGGGCGGCCGGATCGTCGACTGGCTGGGAACGCGGCGGGGGCTGAGCCTGGCGGTGATCTGGTATTCGGTGGCGGCGATGATCACATCGATGGCAACCGGGCTCTGGTCGTTTCGGGTGTGCCGGTTTTTGCTGGGGGTTGGAGAGGCGGCGAACTGGCCCGCGGCGACCAAGGCGGTCGCGGAGTGGTTCCCGCCCAAAGAGCGCGGATGGGCGGTTGCGCTGTTCGACAGCGGATCGGCGATCGGGGGAGCAGTTGCGCCGTCATTGGTCGTGTGGCTCTATTATTCGTTCGGATCGTGGCGGCCGGCCTTCGTCATCACGGGCGCGCTGGGGTTCCTCTGGCTGATCGCCTGGCGCGCGGTGATGCCGATCAAGCCGCCGCAAGAGGTCTCGGTTGCCGCTCGGCCGGGCGGCGCATCATGGTCCGTGCTGGTCCGCCATCGGCAGACCTGGGGCGTAATCGCGATTCGCGCGCTGCTCGATCCGTACTGGTTCCTGATCGCCGACTGGTTCGCGCTGTTTCTGACAAGCAAAGGATTCCGCATCGAAGACACCCTGTTCGGGTTCTGGCTGCCGTTCCTGAGTGCGGACTTCGGGAACTTTTTCGGCGGCGGAATTTCGAGCTGGTTCATCCGGCGCGGCTGGCCGGTCGGCGCCGCGCGGCGCGTCGTGTATCTGATCTGTGGGCCGATGATGCTGATGCTGATTCCGGCGACGATGACGTCCAACCTGTGGGCGCTGCTGGGATGCTTTGCGATCGCGACTTTTGGTTACGCGGCATGTTCGACGATGCACCTGGTGCTGCCCTCCGACCTGTTCGAGAGCGGCTCGGTCGCGACGGTCAGCGGAATGTCGGGGATGGTGACGGGCCTGGTGACGATCGCGACGACGTACGCTGTGGGCGCTGTGACGGACAAGTATTCGTTCACGCCGATCCTGCTGGCCGCGAGCGCCGCGCCGGTGCTGGCGACGATCGCGGTGTTCGCGCTGGTGCGCAACACGGAGGCGTCGGGCAAGGGGTTGGTGGTTAAGATCTGACCGGCGAGCCAGCCTTCAGTCGCCGTATCGCGGCCGACAGCTTCAAAAACAAGCGGTCGCATGCCGGGCACCGCCTTCGAACCAGCTCGGGGTTGATCTTGGCCAGCAGCTTACCGGCATGATGGATCTTGTGGTATTCGCCTTTCTGCGTTCTCTCCGTCGCTCGCTTGAGGCCTTGTTCGATCTGCGTCTTGGGAACCGTCTCGAGATTGACTGCGCGAGGAAGTGAGCCTTTCAAGAAGTCTTGGCCATAATAACTCGCCAGCGCCTGGCTGTCCGCAACAAGCCAGGTTTCCATCACCTGCACCATCACTTGGACCAGTTCTTCGGGGACGGCATCGAGTTCCCAGGAGTCCCGGTTCCTCAAATGCTCGATCGGCGAATCCTCGACTGGCCCCTCCGAATCGACCAGTAAGAGGTTGAGGGTGTCTGGCTGCTTCCTAGTCGCGTCGAGAAAGGCATCATGAGCAAAGTTCCGACTCCCGCAGAAAACAATTTTCCAACTGATCCTGTTTTGGCGTGCAACCTTCACCAGACTGCCAAGGAATTCCGACATTCCCTGACGCAGCTCTGCCTTGGTCGCAGCGGTATCGCCCCCGCCCTCCATGTAGATCGCTATCGAACTCAAGGGTTGCCACCCAACTCACCCATTCGCCATATGTCGCCGAGTTTGTACTTGTCGAGCCAGTGCCGGAGTTTGTCGGTTTCGAGCCGCTCCATTCGCGTCGACCCTGCCAGGTTCTCGCATACGACAATCGACTCCACATGTTCTGTGAGTGCAGAGACAAGTACATCGGACTGGGTTGTAACGATTACTTGTGTGCGCTCGGTAACCTCACTTAGGAGTTCCCCGATGATCGGAAGGGCGTCGGGATGCAGACCCAACTCCGGTTCTTCCAGACAGATCAACGGGGCCCCATGAGGCTTCAGGAGGACAGCCAGAAGAGCAATGAAACGAATTGTGCCGTCGGACAGTCGCGTAGCCGGGATAGGAGCACGTAGCCCATTCTCGTGCAGAAAGAGCTGAACCGTTCCGGATTGGATTCGCGTCGACAGGCGGTCGAAGCGCGGAAGGAACCGCCGCACCGCTTCGTTCAGACGGTTCCACTCGTCGCCTTGTTCGATCACGTTTAGGATCAGTCCCAGATTCCGGGCATCGGGCAACAGGACGTCGTTCGGCAAATCCGCCGGCTGAGCCTGGCGGAGCGGCGTGTACCGGCCTATGGCCCACTCTCGAAATGTGAACACTCGCCCGAGGGCGCGACCGAGGGCGGTGACCTCTGGGTAGAGATCCGGGTCCTTACGCTGCGATAACACAGACTGTTGAGGATCGAGGCTGTCTCGGCTCAGCTTTCGCTCGGTCATTTTCCCGTTAGTAACGTGGCGGACGTTTATCGCTGGGTGGCCGCGTTGGAAACGATAGTAGAAAAACACGTCGCGATGCCCGCTTTGCTTGGCGGCGTTCTCGATCGCCTCATCGAGGACCTCGAGCCTTTGACCCACTGCACCGAACTCGAGCCGGTAGCGCAACGTAGGGCTGACGTCAGGCAACTGAAGTTCTGCTTCGATGGTCGCCCCTGGCTTTTTTGCTTCACCCTTCCAAAGCCATTCTTCGACTCCGCCACCATCTCGGATCGCGGCAGCGAGATCAGAAGGGGCAGCGCGCAGCAGCTCGAAGATCTCGATGAGGTTAGACTTGCCCGAGGCGTTCGGCCCTATAAGCACGTTTAGCGGGGTAAGCGTGATCGAAGGTGTATCGGGACCGAACGAGAGCACTCGACGCGGGCAAATTGATCTTACGAACGGGAGCATGGAAGCCTCTGACAAGTTAAGGTTCTACCACGTTTGCTTAGAATCATGCGAACGGCTCGTTCAGAAACTCGATGAACGGCGTCATCGCGCGGAAGCGCTTCAGGACTTCGCCGTGCACTTTTGGTGTGGTGACGAGCTTGGCGTCGAGCTCCACGTAGAACAGGAATTGCTTGTAGCGCAGCAGATCCGCGGCGGGGTGATCCGGGAGGTAGCCTTTGGGCGCGCGCGCGAGCTGTTGGCCGTGCATGTCGCCCACGAGCGCACGCAGGGTACGGTTGGCGATGATCTTACGCAGGCGCTCGTGATGCCCGGCGACGTGTTCCCGGATGGCGCGGAGGTTCTCGACCGGCGGCATGTAGACTCCGCCCGCCACTTGCACTTCATCGGAGCCCACGCCGAAGTAGAAGCCGGCGGCGGCGTGTTTCCCGGCGTCGCGGCGCGGAAACGACGCGGCGATGTGGGTTTTGTAGGGCGTCTTGTCATTGCTGAAACGCGTGTCGCGGTAGAGGCGGTAAATGAGCTTGGACGGGTCGCCGGTGTAGTGCGGCGCGAACGCCATCATGTCGCGCTGCAGCGCGGTGATCAACTCGACCATCGGCGCCTTCACCTTCTCGTCGTAGATCTCTTTGCGCGGCTGGAACCACTCGCGGCGATTGTTCTTTTTGAGGCTGCGCAGAAAGGCGATTCCTTCGGCGGGAAAACCAGGAAAAGCGTAGGGCATCGATCGTCCTTTTATAATGAAGCTTGATGATTCACACGGATGAGCCGCCGGCCGCGGGGCTGGACGCGGTCTACGGGCGGCTCGCCGCAATCCCCAGTTTACAGGTTTCCCGCGATGTGCCCCTGGCGGCCTACACGCGATTCGGTATCGGCGGGCCCGCCGATCTGTACGCGGAAACCCGCAGCGTCGAGGCGTTTCTTGCGGCGTTGACCGTGTCGCGAGCGAGCGGGCTCGAGCTGGCTGTGATCGGCGGCGGGACGAATCTCATCGTGTCGGACAATGGATTCCGAGGTATCGTGCTGCGCTTTATCGCCGATCGGATCATGGCTGCCGGCGGCCGCGTGATCGCGGAGGCCGGCGCTGTGCTCCAGGACCTGGTGGATTTCACGATCGAGCGCGGCCTCAAGGGCCTCGAAACGCTGTCCGGTATTCCCGGCTCGGCGGGCGCCGCGGTTTACGGCAACGCCGGAGCCTACGGGCATTCGATTTCCGAGCGCGTCCGCGCCGTACGGTTTCTCGACGGCGACGGCGCCCGCGTGTTCGATAACGCGGAGTGCGAGTTTCGGTATCGCGAGAGCATCTTCAAAGACCACAAGGAGTGGATCATCCTTTCGACCGAACTCGTCCTGGACGCAGACGACGCAAGCCTGCTGCGGAAGACCGCCGGCGACATTCTGAAGGTGCGAAACGAGAAATTTCCGCCCACCATGAAGTGCGCGGGTAGTATCTTCAAGAATTTTCTGCTCGTGGAGCTTCCGCCGGATGTGGCGGCGAGCGTTCCGGCCGCGGTGATTCGCGAGGGGAAGGTCGCGGCAGCGTACTTTCTGGAGCAGGTGGGAGCGAAGGGGATGCAGTGCGGCGACATCCACATTGCGACCTATCACGCCAATCTGATTTACAACGGCGGATCCGGCACGGCCCGAGATCTGTGCGCGTTGATTGAAGATCTGAAGCTGCGCGTGCGGGAGCGGTTCGGGATTGAGGTCGAGGAGGAAGTGCAGTATGTCGGGTTTCATGGGCAGGCCGGGGACCTGTCCCACCTGCGCTAAGAGATGATCTTTTTGCGCACTGCGTAGAGGACAATCTCGGCGGTGTTGTGCAGATTCAGTTTCTGCATCAGATTGGTCCGGTGAGTTTCCACTGTATACAGGCTGAGATCGAGCACGCCGGCTACTTCCTTGTTCGACTTACCCTCTGCGAGTAACTGAAGCACTTCCTTCTCGCGGTCCGTGAGCAGATCGTAGGAATCTTCGATGCCGCGCTGCTGCAGCGAGCGCACGTAGTCTTCGAGCAGCGCCTTGGCAATCGCCGGGCTGAAGAACGACTTCCGGTCCGCCACCGCGCGCACCGCGCGCACCAGGTCTTCCTCCGCCGAGTCTTTCAGCAGATACCCTTTGGCCCCCGCAGTGAGCGCACGCAGCACATAGACTTCGTCCGAGTGCATGCTGAGCATCACGACGCCGATATCGGGCAGACGCTTGACGATCTGCGCCGTAGCTTCGATGCCGTTGAGGTGCGGCATGGCGACGTCCATCACGACGACATCCGGCTTGAGTTCCTCGGCCAGCCGCACGGTTTCGCGCCCATCGGATGCCTCTGCCACTACTTCCATTCCTTCCTGTTCCAGCAGGAAACGCAGGCCCTTGCGAACGATGCCGTGATCATCGGACAACATCACGCGAATCATGCGTGGTCTCCTGCGGTGACGGGGGCGGGAACGGGAAGGTGCACGGAGAGAACCGTTCCTTTCGACGGCTGCGACCGGATAGCGATCCTGCCTCCCAGCTCGTGTACGCGCTCCTCGATGCCGATGAGCCCGAGGCCCCGGCCGCGAACAGCGGCGGGCGAAAACCCGACGCCGTCGTCCTGGATGCTCAACGACAGAGACGTGGGGTTGCCGTGCAACATGATGCGAATGTCCTTTGCATTGGCGTGACGAGCGCAATTCGTAAGCGCTTCCTGGACGATTCGATAGATGCAGGTGCGATGGGCGTCAGGAAGATTGTCGAGCTGGCCGTCGAGGCCAAGCTCCACGGGCACTCCCGAACGCCTGGAGAATTCACGCGCCTGCCAGTCGAGCGCCGGCGCAAGACCCAGATCGTCGAGCATGGAAGGGCGAAGCCCCATGGCAAGCCTCCGGACCGATTGCAGACCGCGTTCCGCGAGTTCCTTGGCGCCTTGCAGAAACGCGGTTATGGGGCCGGGACCGTCCTTGGCGGCGCGCTCCAGATTCCCCAATTCAATGCGCAGCGCGGTGAGCGTCTGACCCACCTCATCGTGCAGTTCCCGCGACAGGGATTTCCGCTCGTCTTCCTGCGCTTTCACGACCTGGTGGGAAAGCCTGCGCATCTCGCGTTCAGCCTGTAACGTACGCCGATGGCTGTCGGCGGTCTGGCGCTCGAGGCGTCTGATATAGAGCACGCTGACCGAGGCCACCAGCACCGCCAGCAAAAGGGCGATGGAAAGCGTCACGCCGGACTCGCGGCGAAAGTCGCGCTGGCGCTGCTCGAGATCGACCTCCCGGCGTTTCACGCTGGCGTCGTTCAGCGCGCGAATATCCTGCGCGATCGACATTACGGCCTCGCGCCGAGGCATGACCCGTTGACGAAGAAACAGCGCGCTCATCGCGATTTTTTGAGCCGGGGTCCACGAAAAGATCGGATCGAGCGATTCCCAGTAGGCCTTGAGCTCGGTGCGCAGCTCGCGGCGATGGCCATCGTCCTCGAACCCGGTCCGCTGGTCGAGACCGTCGAGCTGCGCGGCGCTGGACGAACGAAGCCGCAAAAGCTGATTGCGGTAGAGGTCTGCCGAGATGTGCGACGGGTCCAGCAGGTAGTCGCGAACCAGAACGGAGCTCAAGTAGATGTCCGACTGGATCGACGCCAGCGCAGTCTCCTGGTCGCGGTATTCTTTCTGAAGGCGAAGCAATTCGTTATACACCTGAGAGGCACGGCGCGCGGCGACGAATCCGGCGAACGCCACCAGCATGATCAGCGAACCGAAGGCGGCGGCGAGCACGGGCCAGCTACGAGGAGACATACTTGGCGCAGGGGGCAAGATTGCCTAATCTCATTGTATGTATGTAGTGTTCTCCGATCTCGACGGCACGCTGCTCGATGCGGAGGACTAT
>JBOGMR010000113.1:0-7875 GCA_050746825.1 Bryobacteraceae bacterium
CTTCAGGCCACCGCGCGCGATCTGCGCGAAGGGAGACGGCAAGGTGTCCAGATCGATGTCGTCCGAACGCAGCGTCAGCGCTTCGACCAAGGTTGCGCTTAGAGACCACACATCCGCGGCCGGCGAAATCTCTCCGCGACTGATTTCGGGCGCATCGTAAGCGCTTGGAGCCCAAGACGGGGCGACGTTTTCACCAGAACGGAGCAGCACGTCGCTCGAGATTTTCAATTGCTCGTCGACCGCCATGATGTTCGCCGGTTTCACATGGCCGTGCACAAAACCCTTGTCGTGCAGGTAAGCGAGGGCATCGAGGGCGGGCTCGATCATTTCGCGCGCTTCGGCCGGCGTGAGTGGCCGCTCTCGAAGAACTTGCGACAAGTTCTCCTGAGCGTACTCCATCACGATGTAGATCAGGCCCCTGTCGCCCAACTGGCAACGCCCCATTTGGTAGAAGCGGATCAGGTGGGGATGCGACAGTGCCGCCACCAGCTCCCACCGCGCAAGTTGAAGCTCTGCGTCTACCGAGCCGGTATCAACCAGCTTAATTGCGGCTCGCCGGGCTTGGTACGTCGTGAGGAAAACGGCAGTGTGCCGGCAGCTACCCAAGTGCTGCTGCAGTTCAAATGTCCCGTCAACAAGCTGCCCTTCCAATTGTTCAAATGCTTCACGTGCTTTGGCTCCCTGGCTTCCCGGACCCACAAATAAAGCCTACTGTAGTGAGCCGGAAAAGTCGAGATTGTTTTTGAGACTTATCGTCTGTGGATCAGACCTTGCGAACCGTTGCGTAGAACGCACCGCAGAGGTCCTTCCCCCCGGCGTCCGTAAACCAGCCGTGCAGCTTCGTTTTGATCCCGCCATTCAGGCGCACCTGAAACGTCGCTGCCTTCTGGCCCGGCTCGGTCTTCATCGCATGTTCCTGACCTGCAATCGTCAGCTTTGCGCCGGCCACAGGCATAGCCTTGCCTTCCGGGAGCGAGCCGTCGGTGAGTTTCTGCGGCGTGCGGCCTACATCCAGCGCGAGTTTTTGGTGCGGCGGCCAGCGTGTGAGCATGATCTCGTAGTTGCCCCCCGACTCAACGAACACATTCCATGGACCGCCGCGAGGGCCGCCAACCGCATTCGAGACATGTCCCGGATTATCGGCGTAGATCTCTTCCCAATCCGACGACGTTAAATAAACCGGATTCTGTTGCTTCGCCCCGATGCTGACCGGGCAGAAGTCACTCAGACCTGGTTCAACGCCCGCCCACCACTTTTCATAGTGCGCCCGCATCTTCTCGAGGACACCGGCGTTGGCTGCCGCTACATCGAGCTTCTGTTCCGGATCGTTGCCGATGTTGTACAGCTCGGTTCCGTTCACGAGGCGCCACTTGGCCCAGATGACTGTCGATTCCCACTTCTTTGGAATCTGGCCGTACTGCACCACCATCATGCGGTTCGGCAACGAGCCCTTGCCGGTCAAAACCGGAGCCAGGCTGCGCCCGTCAAAGCTCGCGTTCGCAGGGGCCTTGAGCCCGCAGAGGCCGATCATCGTAGGCAAGACGTCCTGGATCTGCGCCGGAGTGTCGATGTCGCCGGCGGCGCGCAAGTTGCCCGCGGGCCAGCGTACGAAGCAGGGAACGCGGTGGCCGCCTTCATAGATCATCGTCTTGCGCCCGCGCATTCCTGCGTTATGCAGGTTGAACCCCGCCGTAGCGCCGTTGTCGGTCATGAACACGACGATCGTGTTCTCGCGCAGTCCCTTGTCCTTGAGGAACGCTTCGAGCTTGCCGAGGTTCTCGTCCAGGTTGGCGATCATGCCGAAAAACTTCGCGGGCACACCCTCACGGCGATAGGGCGCGGCGTATTTTTCTTCCACCCATAAGGGTCCGTGAGGTGCGTTGGTTGCGAGATAACAGAAGAACGGCTCGTGGGCGGTCTTGCGTTCCCCCATCCACTTCATCGCCTCGGAGAACCAGAAGTCGGTGCAGTATCCGCGAAACTGCTTCACGACGCCGTTGTCGTGATAGCGGCCATTGAAGTAATCGTTGTCGAACTCGGGAGCCGAGGACAGGCCGAAGCTCAGGAAATATTTCGCCGTCTCGAACCCCCGGTCCATGGGTCGATACGGGTAGTGATCGCCAAGGTGCCACTTGCCGAATACACCCGTCCCGTAGCCGCCAGCCCGAAACACATCCGCCATCGTGGGCAGTTCACGGCGGAGGAAAGCCCGTCCCGCTGTGACGGAGGTGGCCTTATTTCGAAGCGCGTCCACGCCGCTCATTAACTGGCCTCGAGTCGGCGTACACATCGGCGCGACATGAAAGTCAGTGAACCGTACGCTCTCCGAGTGGAGGCGGTCTATGTTGGGAGTCTTCAAGACGGGATTGCCGTGGCAGGACATGTCGCCGTAGCCCTGATCGTCGGTCAGAATCACCAGAACATTGGGTCTCGCCGGGCGCGTGTTTTGTGAAAATGCGGGCAGCGCGGTAGCGGTGAGCTTCAGAAAAGAGCGGCGATTATTCCACATCGTTTGGTATTGTATCCGCTGCCAGGGCGTCCCGCCATCTGCCGCTCAGAGAGATGGAGATACCGGCAGGCCGGCAGGCCGGACCAGGGGCCCAAGGCGTCGAGGTGGGGGTTCGAGGCGAACCGTTCGATCCAGCCAGAGCGCCGATCCAGCCCGAGTTGCATCTTATCTCATCTGATGTATACTTTCCGTCATACATGGCTGCGGAGATCGTGATTGTCCCCGGCAGCCGGAAGGGGTGAGTCGTGTTGAAGAAAATCCACACAGGGGTGATGCTCGGTCTTTTTCTTGCCGCCATTGTCCCGGCGCAGGAATACCGCGCAACAATTCTCGGACAAGTGATGGATCCGGCGGGCGCTGCTATTCCGAACGCCAACGTGAAGGCAACCAGGGAAGGAACGAATGTTTTCAAGGATACCTTGACCAACAGTGAGGGGATTTACACCATCATTGGGCTGGATCCGGCGCAATACACCGTCACGGTATCGGCGAATGGGTTCCGTACGGTCGTCCGGTCCGGAATCGTTCTGCAAACCGCTCAAAAGCTCAACCTGCCGGTCACGCTCGAAGTCGGGCAGGTGACGCAGGAGATCACCGTGGTCGGCGAACAGGAGTTGATCCAGACCGCGACGGCTTCGCGAGGACTGGTGTTCGACGCGATCAAGATGCAGGAAATTCCGCTGAACGGGCGGCAGGCGTACATGCTGATGCGGCTCTCTCCGGGTGTAATGTTCACGCAGCGGACTTTTGGCTCGAGCGGCTTTTCGGGCACGCGTGCCTGGGATGTGAACGGTAGTTTCACCATGAACGGCGGGCGCACCGGTACCAATCAATTTCTGCTAAACGGCGCGCCGATTTCGACCAACGGAACATTCAACGTGTCGCCGAATGTGGAAGCGGTCCAGGAAATGAAGATCATGGTGAACACGTACGATTCGCAGTACGGAAGGACCGGAGGGGGCACTGTCAGCACCACGCTGCGCTCGGGGACCAATGACTGGCACGGTTCGGTATTCGACTTCTGGCGCAACCGCGTGCTCGATGCCAACACCCGTCAAAACAATGCTTCGGGCGCCAAGCGAGGGTTCCGCAATCAACATCAGTACGGCGGGATCGCCGGCGGGCCGATTCGCAAGGACAGGGATTTCGTGTTCTTCTCGTTCGAAGGCTGGCAGGAACGGACGCCCTTTCCGTCGGTGACTTCGGTACCGCCGGTGGAGGTCCGAGGCGGAAACTTCAACCTGACACCCGCAGGCTCCAACGCGCCGATGCGCGTTTACGATCCGCTGACGGCGGTCGCGTGCACCGAAGCGTCGGTGGCTGCGCAATGCCGCGCGGGAGCTTTGTACATTCGCCAGCAGTTCCCCGGAAACATCATTCCGGCAAGCCGCCAGAGCCCGATCGGCCGCGCGATCCTGGGTTACTATCCGGCGCCGAACTTCACGCCGCAGGCGCTGTCGCAGAATTATGTGCGTGCAGACAATCTGGGCAAGTACCGGTATGAACAGCCGATGGCGCGCTATGACAAGATCCTTAGCGACAACGACCGGTTGTATTTCCTGTTTACGTTCCAGGACGGCTCCGAGTTTCGAAACCAGAATGGATTCGATCCGCCGGCGCAGACCGGGAACATGCCGGGAACTGTACGGCGCGATCAGAACTACGTGATCAGCTACGACCGGACCATGACTCCCACGCGGCTGTTCCACATCCAGGCGAGCTACAACCGCTTCCAGGAGAATTTTCCGGACGTCTCGGATTACGAATTCACGTATGACAAGATCGGCATCAAAAAGTTGCCTGTGGTTGACACGTTTCCAACGCGGCTGACCCCGAGGGTTAACGTGAGTGGTTACAACGACATCTTCGGCAATCAGTTCATCAACCAGAGTTCGCGGCAACAGCTTAACCTGCAAGCCAACGTCAGCGAATTGCGGGGAAGGCATTCGTTGAAGTTCGGTGCGGAAGTGGCGCAGTTGATGCGGCACAATCGCTCGGCGGCCCGTGCCGGGGGCCAGCTCGGCTTCGATAACATCTGGAGCCGCCAGTTCCGCGGCGTGCGCGTAGACACCCTCGATGGAAACGGTGTGGCCGACCTGTTGCTCGGCAATTTGAACAGCGGCGTGATCAACTACAACGACACCTACTTCCGGCGGGAGCCGTACTTCGGCATCTTCATTCAGGACGACTGGAAAGTGAACAGCCGGCTGACGCTGAACGTCGGCCTGCGCTGGGACGTGCAGTTTCCGTTTACCGAGTTGCACAACCGGGTGAACGGAGAGTTTGATTACACGACGCCGCAAGCCTTTTCGGCGCAGGCGGTCGCGCGCTGGAATCAACTGGCTGCGGGAACTGCCAATTATCCCGCCGCGCCGCCGGCGATTGTTGGCGGGCTGACGTTTGCGGGAGTGAATGGCCGGCCGCGGCGCATCTACGATTTTGATCTCAGCAACATTCAACCCCGTATCGGAGTCGCCTACAGCTTGACGCCGAAGACTGTGCTCCGCGGGGGATTCGGCATGTTCTACCGCACTGCCACGCAGAACGGTCTGACAACCGGCTACTCCATCAACACGGACTACGTTAACTCGACCGACGGCGGGCGCTCACCGCGTTCCGCCAGTCTCACCGGCGCATACTCGCTGGAGGATCCCTTCCCGGACGGTGTCGTGCGCCCATTCGGCGGCCAGTTGGGAATCGCCACGAACGTCGGCAACGGCGTGAGTTTCGACCCTCGAGGCCGCCTCATTCCCCGAACCAATCAATGGTCGTTCACGATCGAACGCGAGTTGCCTTGGAAAATGGTTCTGGAAGTATCCTACGTGGGGAGCACAACGGTGAAGGAGCCGGTCGGCATTCAGATCGGTGAAATGAATCAGGCCAGTTGGGACGCCGCGCAATCCAACCCCGCTTTTTACCAGCAAACGCTGACCAATCCCTTTTTCGGCATTCTCCCCGCTGCTTCGACGTTTGGTACTGCCGCAACGATCCAACGCCGCGACTTGCTGCGGCGCATTCCGCAGTTCGCCGGAGTAACGAATAACATTCTGCCGGTCGGCAAGGTCTGGTACAACGGCTTGCAGACCCGGTTCGAGAAGCGGGCGTTCGGCGACCGGAACAAGATGGGCGCACTGACCTGGGTGCTCGCGTACACGTGGTCCAAGCAGATGGAGCGCGCGCGGTACGACGCGTTCAGCTTCGAGTGGCGCCAGCCGTTTTCGCAGGTCACGGATATCGACCGGCCGCACAACATGACGGCGGCGTTGATCTGGGATTTGCCGTTCGGCAACGGGCGTGGATTTGCGCACAATCTGCCGAAGACCGCCAATCTCCTGATCGGCGGATGGACGGCAAATGCGAACCTGATCTATCAATCGGGAGTGCCGCTGGCGTCGTGGAGGAGTTGGGAAGCGCTGTGCGGCGATCCACTGGCAGGCACACGGACTGAGACCAGTTGGTTCTTCAACGACCGGTCGAGGACGTCGCAATGTTGGCGCCAGTTGCGTCCGTTCGAGTATACGGTACTGCCGTCACGCTTCCACTCGATCCGCGGCCACTCGGCTCCACAGCTCGATCTGATGCTGTCCAAGAAGGTCAACGTCAACGAGCGATGGCAAGTCGAGTTTCGCGCGGAGGCGTTCAATGCCACCAACACGCCGCTGCGGGGCGATCCGGCCTCCACCAATCCGACCGATGCGCAGTTTGGTGTGCTGCCGGTGCAGCAACTGAATTTCTCGCGGAACGTGCAATTGGGACTGCGCGTACGGTTCTGATTCGGCCGTTATCCCCGGTCGATTTCCCTGGCGGCGCGGTTGCCCGACTCCAGGGCCGCTTCCTGGCCCCACGACATCGCGGCTGCATAGGCGCCGGCAAAATGGATTCGTCCCACTGGGCGGGTCACCTCGGGCCAGTAGCGCGCAAGCTCTCCCGGCTTGTATGAGATTCGCTCGCACATGCCCGCGTAAGGATCCTTCGACCAATCGTGGGAAATCACCTGCTCGATGTCCGCGGATTTTCCCGGATACAGCTTGTGGAATGCGGCGAGCGAATCCGCCGCCGGCACTCCCGCCTGCGCACCTCCCAGCAGGATGCCGCGCGGTGTTCGCACTTCCTCCGCCGTCGCCCACAACTCGTTCAGCCGCGGATCGGGAGGCGTCCAGTTCGGGCTGACTTTGTCGGTTTTCCAGAAGCGCGTTCTCGATTGGAAGATCACGCGAACGCGCGTGTAGTAAGGCATCCCTTGAATCACGAACACCTTCGCTTCCGGCCACGCCGGCGAAACCGGAATCTGCCGCAGGACTACCGCCGAGACACAACTCACCAGGTGTTCGGCTTCCAATTTCTTCTCGACGCCAAACTCCTTACAGGTCACAGTGACTCCTGAAGCCCCCTGTTCGATGCGGACCACCGGACAGCCCATCCGGATCCGGTTGCCAAGACGCGACGCGAAGGCATCCGTCATCAACTGATTGCCGCCCTTCAGCCGGAACAGCTTCTTCGATTCGAGGTCGGTCCCGCGAAGCTTCTTAATCGCCGCTGCCCATATGGTCTGCAGCGCGCAGCCCGTGCCTCCCGCAAACTGCAATACCGCCGCCGACGCGCCTTCGCGCTGCAGCAACTCGCGCGTCGTCATTTGATCCAGCGGAGCCAGCCCCCCGGCGAACGGATCGTTTTCATCGCGGACCTGATCCACATAGCGCTGCAGGTAGAGCATCGAAAGTTCCGCCCAGGGACGCCTGACGAGAAAATCGGCCTCCTTGTGATTGAATCCGAGATTGCTGAGAACCGCGGGCCGATGCAGATCCGCCTCCTCGTACCTCTCTGAATTCAGATAGCGAACCATGTTGTCGCGGCGAGGATAAGGGACCGCCGTCAATGAAAACTCCTTGAGATAACGCCAATACTCGGTGTATCCCGGATAGTAGAAGTGTTCGGCGCCTACGTCGGCGTATAAACCGTCGGCGAACTGATCGTGAAACGTGCGGACGTGGCCTCCCGCGCGTCCGGTCGCTTCGAGCACCGTCACCTGATGGCCGCGCCGCACCAGCTCGTAGGCGCACGAGAGGCCCGCGATCCCGGCGCCCATCACAATGACTTTCTTTTTCGCTCCGCCGCCCTGGCCCGCCTGCCAGGCCGGCAACGAACTGCTCGCGACTCCGGCGATCGCTCCGCCGCTCACCTTTACCATCTCGCGCCGCTTCATCGCCAATCAGAATAACAGCGATTTGAGGGTGAGGCGGTGATAAGATCGGTGGAAGAACGCAAAGCCTCAAGGAGAAGAAGAATGAACACGCCCGTTTCCCGCAGGAAAGTGATCGGGGCTCTGGCTGCTTCGGCAATGCCTGCCGCATCCTATACGCGCATCC
>JBOGMR010000114.1:0-4874 GCA_050746825.1 Bryobacteraceae bacterium
GTGCTTGCCTGCGAAGCCTGAACACGAGACTCCGGTTGTGATCACTAAAACCTATGATTTCGTCTTGTGGCTGCTGCCGAAAGTCGAGAAGTTCTCGCGATCCTTTCGTTTCACGATCGGCGAGCGGTTGAGCGCTCATGGTCTCGATCTGCTGGTGCTCCTGGTCGAGGCCGCGTACGCAACCCGCAAAGAGGATCTGCTCGAAGGCGCAAACCGAAAAGTCAACGGCGCGCGATATCTGTTGCGGCTCTCTAAGGACCTACAATTGATGTCGATCGATTCGTACGGCTATGCCGCCGAGAGGCTGGACGAAATCGGGCGGATGGTGGGCGGCTGGCGCAAGTCGCTGGTGAGGAAAGCATGAAGCGCGCCGGAAACCTCTGGCCGCAGCTCAGCAGCTTCGCCAACCTGCTATTGGCGGCGGAGAGGGCGGCGGCGGGAAAGCGCAGGCGTCCCGACGTAGCGGCATTCAATCTCAACCTGGAGCCGGAGCTGGCGCAACTTCGCCGGGAGTTGTTGGACGGCTCCTACCAGCCCGGGCCATACCGCACATTTCGGGTGGACGATCCGAAACCGAGGACGATTTCGGCGGCGCCGTTCCGCGACCGGGTGGTGCATCACGCGCTGACGCAGGTGCTCGAGCCGATCTTCGAGCGGAGATTCTCGAAGGATTCGTTCGCCTGCCGGCGAGGGTTCGGTACACACAAGGCGCTGGAGCGGGCGCGGGAAGGGGCGCGAAGGCATCGCCATGTGCTGAAGTGCGATGTGAGGAAGTACTTCGCTTCGATTGATCACGAGATTTTGAAGGGACTGCTGGCGCGGGTTGTGAAGTGCGGGGAGACGCTGGATCTGGCAGCGAGAATCATCGACGGGTCGAATCCGCAGGAAGAGGTGATTCGTTATTACCCGGGGGACGATTTGTTCACGCCGTACCAGCGGCGGCGGGGGCTGCCGCTGGGGAATCAGACTTCGCAATTCTTCGCAAACTATCTGGACCAGCCGTCAGCACCAAGCGCCGGCATGAGGGCCTGTATTGCCGAAGGCGAGATTCTTTGCGCGGCGCAAGGATTTCGCGGCCACGCATTCTGACGAAGCGCGCAGGATCTCGTCTGGCGGGCAGGCGAAACCGCCTGCCCCACCCCCGAGTACTGGTGTTTGCGGCGCAGCCGCACTGTGCCACGATGCGCGGGTGTACCGGTGTTCGGAAGGCGTCACGTTCCTGGGGTGGCGGCTGTTCCCGAACCGTGCCCGGCTTCAGCGGGGAAACGTGATTCGATTCCGGAGGCGGATGCGCGAGATGCAGTCCGGATACGCCGAGGGAAAGCTGGCGTGGGAGGATGTGCGGCAAAGAGTTCGGGCGTGGATCGCTCATGCGGCCCATGGCGATACGTGGAAGCTTCGCGAGAGGCTGTTCGAGCAGTTCGCGTTTGGAAGGTGCGCGGTCTGATCGTTCGGGGCGGTTCCTGGATCAACAATCAGAGGAACCTGCGCGCGGCGAACCGCAACAGGAACGAACCCGAGAACCGCAACAACAACATCGGGTTTCGTTGTGCCCGGGATGTGGAGCGAGGACGGCGGAGCCGTTCTCGGGGCCGGAGCCGGAGCGATCAGGGTCGTTCGGGGAGCGCCTTCCTTCACTTCCGGACGGCGCACCTGACGTGCGAGCGCCAGGCTCGGGCGTCGAACAGTAGCAGGCGTCCCGGTCCCGTGGTAGCGAAGGCGAAGCGCGGCTGGGGCGTGTGGCAGAGAGGGTGTTTCAGGGTACAGTGGAGAGCCATGCCTAAAGCCGCGCGGCCGCGTGTGTTCATTTCATCGACGAAAGAGGATCTTGAATCCTACCGCGCGGCGGCGAGAGATGCCGTGCTTCAGGCCGGCCGGACGCCGCTGATGATGGAGTATTTCACGGCGCAAGACAAGCGGCCGCCGTACGCAGCTTGCATGAAGAAGGTTCGTGAAGCCGATCTGGTGGTGGTGATCGTGGCGCATCGCTACGGCTGGATTCCGGACGATCAGCCGAAGCCCGGCGGAAAGAGCATCACGTGGCTGGAATGCGAGGAGGCACGCAGGCGCGGTAAGGAGGTGATGGCGTTCCTGGCCGATGAGAAGCACCCTTGGGCGCCGGAACTGCGTGAGCCGTATCGGCTGACGAAGGCGATCGAAGAAGACCGCTACACGCGCAAGCTGGCCGACGAGGTGAACCGCAACCGCCGCCAGCTCGATAAGTTCAAGGCGTGGCTCCGCAACCTGGGCTTCTGCGCCGCGTTTGGCGCCGAGGGCGATTTGAAAGCCGCGATCCTGGCCGCGCTCTTCGGCCAGGAGACGCCGCAGCACAACCCTGGGAAGTACCTGCAATGGCTGATCGGGCAGACATCCAAAATCGACATGCGCGGCCTGCAGGTGGGGAGCGGCAAGGCGCACAGCTTTCCGATCGAGGACTTGTACATCCCGTTGCGGACGGTGACGAGCGCCGGGACCGGCAAGCCGGAGGAACCGGGACGAAACCTCAGCGATGCGTCTCCGCTGGAAACGGCTCTCAAGCACAGGACGCTGGTGATCGTGGGCGATCCGGGCAGCGGGAAGACGACGTTCCTGCGGCGGATCGGGTGTGAGTTGGCGGGCGGCACAGCCAAGCGCCTGGCGCGGTTTCAGGGATTTCCGATTCTGATTCGCGTGGCGGAGCTGGAGGAGCACATCGAGCATTGCTGGGGGAATCGCACGGAGAGCTCGCCGGCGGCGAAGGAATCGCCCGCCTGGCTGGGGCATTTCCTGGGGCGGCGGAGCGAGGACCAGAAATGGGAGCTGGACCGGGAGTTCTTCGAGCAGAAGCTGGGCGAGGCGACGACCGTTGTGCTGCTGGACGGCCTCGACGAAGCTCCCAGCGTGCAGCGCAGGGAATCGATGGCGCGCCTGTTCGAGAGCGCGGTCGGGCTGTACCGGAGCTGCCGGTTCGTGGTGACGACGCGGCCGGGCGCGTACACGGGCAGGTCGGTGCTGACGGACTTCCAGCAGGTGCAGATCGGCGAGCTGGGAATGGAGGCGATCGAGGCGTTTCTGAGGCACTGGTCGAGCTGCCTGTTTGTGGGCAACGCGGCCGGAGCCAAGAAGCACGCCGGCGAGCTGGGCGGTGCACTGCGGGCGCGCGTGGAGATCCGTCGCATGGCGCGGAATCCACTGATGCTGACAGCGCTGGCGGTGGTGCACTGGAACGACAAGCGGCTGCCGGAGCAGCGGGCCGAGCTCTACGAGTCGATCGTGAACTGGCTGGCGGAGTCGCGCGAGCAGCGGCCGGGACGCGAGCCCGCCAAGCGGTGTCTGGCGCTGCTCGGCCACCTCGCACTCGGGATGCAGAATCGCCCGCGCGGGCGGCTGACCGAGGTAGCGACGGGGGTGGCGGCCAAGATGATCGCGCCGAACTTCCGCCGTGTTCCGGAGAGTGAGAAGCTGGCGCTGGCGCAGAGTTTTCTCGAGCAGGAAGAGGTCGACAGCGGGATTGTGGTGAAGCGCGGCGCGACGCTGCGGTTTTGGCATCTGACGTTCCAGGAGTACCTGGCGGGCCGCACGATCGCGGGGTTGCCGGACGCCACGCAGCAGAAGCTGTTGCTCGGCGGCGACAGGCTGTATCGGCCGGAGTGGCGCGAGGTGGTGCTTCTGATGGCGGGGACGCTGCTGGTGAGGCAGGGAGCGGAGAAAGTGGACGGGTTTCTGGAGGCGCTTCTCGAGAAAGCCGCGCCGGATCGCTCGCTGGCATCCCGGGCGCGATGTGCGGGGCTGATCGGAGCGATTCTGAATGATCTGCGGCCGCTGGCGTATCCGTTCGCTGATCCGCGCTACGGCGAGATTCTGCAGAGCGTGCTCGAGATCTTCGATCCGGCGAAGGCGGAGGCGATTGACTTGAAGGTGCGGGTGGAGGCGGCGGAGGCGTTGGGCCAGGCCGGCGATCCGCGGTTGCGGGAAGACAATTGGGTGACGATGGAAAAGGGGACGTTCCGGATCGGTGAGGAGAAGAAGAACGATCCCGAGGCGGCGCCGCACGAGGCGCCCATCCGCGAGGTGAAGCTGAAAGCTTTTCAGATCGGCCGGTATCCAGTTACGGTGGAGGAGTTCCGGCGGTTCGTTGAGGACGATGGCTACCAGAAGGAGAGCCTCTGGAAGGACGGCGGGTTCGGTGAATGGACCGAGCCTGGAGAGTGGGAGGAGCAACGGCTGCACCCGAACCGTCCAGTTGTAAATGTCACCTGGTATGAGGCGGCCGCATACTGCGCCTGGGACAGGGGGAGGCTTCCGGCCGAAGCGGAGTGGGAGCGGGTGGCACGCGGGAAGGAGCGGAGGCGCTACCCGTGGGGAAACGAATTGCCAGACACAAGCCGCGCGAACTATGATGAAACAAAAATCGGAAAGGCGACACCGGTAGGCTTATTCCCGCGCGGAGCGACGCCGGAGGGTGTTCAGGACCTGGCGGGAAATGTCTGGGAGTGGGTTGCAGATTGGTACGAGAAGGATCAGGGCAAAGTCGTTCGGGGCGGTTCCTGGATCAACGTTCAGTGGTACCTGCGCGCGGCGGTCCGCGGCGGGCTCGTGCCCGAGGGCCGCGTCTACGACTTCGGGTTTCGTTGTGCCCGGGAAGTGTCTTGATTCTTTTTTCTTTTTCCTTTACCGGGCGGAGCTGAAAGCGACGCCCTTTTCGGAAATTTTTTTTGGAGGGTGCTTGCCTGCGAAGCCTGAACACGAGACTCCCGTTGTGATCACCAAAGCGTACGATTTCCGTGCTGAGGCTGTTGCCCAAGGTGGAGAAGTTCTAATCTAATAAGCTTCGCGGCCGAGAGGCTGGACGAGATCGGGGTGGAGTCGCTGGCGCGGAATACCACACGGGCGCC
>JBOGMR010000115.1:0-3817 GCA_050746825.1 Bryobacteraceae bacterium
TGCCTGCCGCGCCGGGACTCGTCCCGGCGCTTGGTGGGGCAGACTTCAGTCTGCCCATCGCCGGCTTCAGCCCGGCGATTCTTTTTGGTTGCGGCTCCTCCGCGCTTCGTCAGCATGCCTGGGGCAGGTCTCCCGCCCGCCCATATTCCGCGGCCGAGACTCCCTCGAAAATGTGGGGCGGCTCCCGTGGGCCGCGGCGCATGCCCACTCGTCTCGGCTTGCAGCCGATCGCCTGACCTCGCCTGCCCACCCCAGCTAATCTGGGGAACTCCGCTGCTGACCGGGATGCGTCTCCACAGCGTTCTTCACCGCAGGCTGCGTCTTGAGAAATGTGTAGATCGCGCCCAGGTCCTCGGGCGGCAGTTGCGACAAGCTGAGCCACGGCATGACCGTGAAGCTCTCCGGACCGACAACCGGCGAGCCCTTCTCCGCATACTCCTTGTATTCGTAGAACTTCTCAAGAAACTGCTGCTCGCTCCATCGCCCGATCCCCGTCTCCGGATGGGGCGTGATGTTGGCGCTGACCACCGTTCCGCGACCCATCGAAAACGCGCGCCCGCCGGCGAGTAGCATTCCCCGCGCCGGCTCACCCTTCTCCGCCTGGGTGTGGCATTCGAAGCAGCCGCCGATGGTCGTCAGATATTCGCCGTACTTCAGTCGATCGCTCCCGTCCACAGGCGGCACGCTTGCGGCCGGCTGCGGCACTCCTTTGATGAACAGGTTCACCGGAAACGTCAGCTCGGTGCGAGGCAGTTGGTTGCGAACCGGTTTCAAGGTGTTCATGTACGCCACCACGGCCTCGACGTCTGCATCGCTCATGGAACGGTACATGGTGTAGGGCATCATCGGAAACAGCGCGCGGCCGTCGCGGCTTACACCTTCTCGGATGGCCCGAATCTTTTCGCCGTCGGTCCACTGCCCGATCCCCGTTTCTTTGTCGGGAGTGATGTTCGCGGCCACCACGCGCCCGGGCAATCCCATCTCGGGCGGGAACTCCCAGCCTCTCCCGCGCCCCGTCGGCACAACGGGCAGCCCGAACCGCGTAAAGTCGCGCTCCGAGTGGCACCCGTCGCAATCCGCGATCCGCTCAAAAAGCAGTTTTCCGCGTGCGATCCGCTCCGGCGTCATCGGTACGCTCCCCGCGCGCGGAGGCGCCATCGCGGGCTGACGAAGATGGAGATACGAAAAACCCCCGCCGAGCGCAACAACCACCAGGACCAAAACAGCAATCAGGATCTTTTTGACCATTTCGCGCTCACTGGCATCTCCGCTGGGCTGCGAGGTTTCCTTGCCGGCCGCACCTCGTATCCGAGCTATTATGCAATAACTGCACATGCCAGACAATCTTCGAATCGGAATTGCTGGGACCGGTTTTGCCGGACGCTTCCATATGGAAAACTACCCCGAGTCGGGCGTTGCAGTGATCGGTGTGACTTCCGCGCGCGCCGAAAGCCGCGACGCCTTCGCCGCCGCGCACGGCCTCAGAGCGTTCGGCTCGGTGGACGAGATGCTGCCGCACATCGACGTCCTCGACATCTGCACGCCCCCTTCATCGCACGCGGAGTACATCCTGGCCGCCGCCGGGGCCGGGAAGCACGTCATCGTCGAGAAACCGCTCACGGGTTTCTACGGCTCGCCCGAGCGAAACAGCAAACAGCATATGCTCGATGCGGTTGTCGCCGATTGCCGCCGCCTTCGCGAGGCGGTCCGCAACGCCGGCGTTGCGCTTTGCTATGCCGAAAACTTCGTCTACGCGCCGTCGATTCAGAAGGAGCGCGAAATCGTCGAAAAAACCCGTGCGCAGATCCTCCGAATGGTGGGCGAGGAATCGCACAACGGTTCGCATTCGCCGGTCTACGGCATCTGGTCGGTGCAAGGCGGCGGTTCGCTGATCGCCAAGGGCTGCCACCCGCTCGGCGCCGTTCTCTACCTGAAACGCAAGGAGGGCATCGTCCGCCGCGGCGCGCCGATTCGTCCGGCCTCGGTTTCCGCACGCACGCACGCGATCACGCAAATTCCGGACTTCGACGATCGCGGCTTCATCCGAACGCGCTATCAGGATACGGAAGACTACGCGTTCATGCACGTCACCTTCGATGACGGCGCCGTTGCGGATATCACCGCCTCCGAACTGGTCCTCGGCGGCATCTACGACTTTGTCGAGGTCTTTGCCAACAACCACCGCACGCGCTGTCGCATGAGTCCCTTGAACGTCATCGACGTCTACAACCCCAAACACGAGCAATTCAAAGACTTGTACCTGGTTGAGAAGATCAGCTCCAACGAAGGCTGGATTCCCGCATCGCCGGAGGAAGGCTGGAGCCTCGGATACAGCCGCGAACTCCGAAATTTCATCGGCTCGATCCGCAGCGGCCGCGCTCCCGAAAGCGATCTCGATCTCGCCATCGACACCACGCTGACCCTCTACGCCGGCTATTTGTCCGCCGATGCGCAGGGCCAGGAAAAGCAGGTGCCGCTGTTGTGAAGCCCGTGAGCCGCGGCGGCAAAGTTGTCCAGACGGTCACGGCCAGCCCCAAATATATTTCCACCAGAATCACTGATATGCGAACCCGGTCCGCCGAAATCGCTCGATTGCCCAAATCCTGGTGTTACCCTCTAAGCGGAAGGAGATCGTGCGTAGCCGGCACTATGACAAAGAGTTACGAACGAAAAAAAATTGACAAAACGAACCCAATCCCACAAACGGACAGTGCTCCGCGCCCTCCCCCTGATCCTCGCCGCTTGCCTCTCAGGCGCCGCCGCGGACTACTTCCCTCCGCCCGACGCGAGCGGCGGCTGGCGACGTCCGGCGGGCGGAAACGATCCGGAGCTGGACCCGGCCTTCGAGTTCACCAAACAGACCTCGGCCCACGGCGGGCTCGTGGTCGCGCATCGCGGATGGCTCGTCTACGAACGCTATTTCGGGCGCGCGCATCACGACGCCAACGTAAACAGCGCCTCCATCGGCAAATCGTTCACCAGCGTCGCCGTCGGCATTCTGCTCAACGAGCGGCGCGATCTGTTCCCCGAGGGGCTCGATCAAAAGATCTTCACGCCGCGCTATTTTCCGCCGGAAATGTTTCCGCTCAGCGATCCGCGCAAGGCGCAGATCAGGCTCGGCCAGCTCCTCGCGATGACAGCCGGAATTCGCGGCAACAATCCGGGCGTCGTCAAAGGCCGCGAAGTCACGCTCGACCCGCCGGGTCCCGACGGCGCGCTGGCCATGGCCGACGACGTGGCATTCGGAAAACGCAGCGGCCCGCTGAACACGATTACGCTGTGGTGCTATCCGGGCGGCGGATATTCGTACGCGACGTCGTCGCCTCATCTGGCGTCGGTGATGCTGCGACACGTGACCGGCGAAGAGCTCGAGGAATTCGTGCGCAAGCGGATCGCGGCGCCGCTCGGCTGGGGCCGCTGGGGCTGGGGATACAGGAATCAGGCGCTCGCTCACACGCCCGGTGGCGGTGGCATCGCGCCGCGCCCCACCGACATGCTTCGGTTCGCCTACCTGCTGATGCACAACGGAAAATGGGGTGCGCGCCAAATCGTCCCGCGCGACTATGTCGGGAAATGTGCGCGATTGTCGCCCTACAATCCGCACACGCCCTACAGCCTGCAGTTCCACGTCAACCAGGCAGGACGATGGCCCGGCCTGCCGCGCGATCTCTATTTCAAGCCGGGCTCCGGCGGGCACTGCATCTACGTGATTCCGTCGCTCGATCTGGTGGTTTTCAAAATGGGCGGCCGCGACGAGCAGTACGATCCCGCTAACACCGGCGTCGATCCGGCGCCGGAATCCGCCTTCCGCTATGAT
>JBOGMR010000116.1:0-2592 GCA_050746825.1 Bryobacteraceae bacterium
TGGGCAGGTCGGAGACCTGCCCCACGCAGTGATGCGAGAGGCGTCTGCAATCCGGGTCAGGCATGGTGCGGCAGTTCGCGGTGCTGGGGAAGGAAGAACTCGTGAAGGAGCCTGTCGACGCGCAGCAGGCCTTCGCGGTTCAGCCGGGGACCGTTCGGGTCGGGCACCAGGAAGCCAAGCTCGCGGATCTTCGAGAGCGGTTCGGCGAAGCGGCGCTGGATGTCGACACCGAACTTGTCGCGGAAATAGTCGCCGCGCACGTAGCCCAGTTTCATCTGGAGAATCATCTCGCGGATCATGCGCTCTTCCGGAGTGGGGGTGAGTGCGCGATAGAGCGGCAGCGAACCTTGCTGGAGTGTGGAAATGTATGAGCCCCACTCGCGCTCATTCTGGAAGTGGGTGCCGCCGACGTGCGAGAAGGAAGCGACACCGAGGCCGATCATGTCGGCGCCCCTCCAAAGCAGATCGCGATAGAGGAAGTGCGTGCGCGACGGATCCTTCACGGCGGTGTAGGCGCTGGTGATGGTGTAGCCGGCCTTCTCGAGCTCGGAGAACGCGAAGCTCATCCACTGGCGCTTGGTCTTCCAATCGGCCACCGGCGCGACGGTCTGGCCGACCACCTTCATCTCTTTGAAGATGGTCGTATTGAACGGCACTTCCATTTGGTAAATCGTGACGGAATCGGGATCGAGCTCGATTGTTTTTCGGACGCAATCGCGCCAGTTTTCCGTTGTTTCGCCCATCATTCCGGCGATCAGATCGATGTTGATCTGGGAGAAACCGATCGATCGGGCGTATTCGTAAGAGCGGGGGATTTCGCGGGAGCCGTGGGCGCGGCCGTTGATATTCAGGATGTGGTCGTCGAAGTTCTCGATGCCGAGGCTGAGGCGGGTGATACCCAATTCTTTGATGACGCTGAGCTTGCCCTCGGTGAGGGTGCCGGGCTCGCACTCGAAGGCGATTTCGCCGGCTTCATCCCACGGCAGGCAGCGCTGCATGCCTTCGACGACGTGGGCAAGCTGGCGGGAGGAAATATAGGACGGGGTTCCGCCGCCGAAATAGACGAATTTCGGTTTTCGCCCACCGATAAAAGGCTTGCGGGAATAAAGCGTTAATTCCTGAATTACGGCATCGAGATAGGCTTCAATTTCATTAGAATCTTTGTCGGTGTAGACCTTGAAGTAGCAGAAATGACAGCGCTTGCGGCAGAACGGGATGTGCAGGTAGACGCCGAGCGGGGTCCCGGCAGCAGCAGGACGCTCCAGCGCGGCGAAGGCTTCGTGCACGCGGCTCTCGCTCCAGAAGGAATACGGGGGATAGTTGGAGACGAAATAGCTCCCACCGTGAGTTTCTTCTTCGAGACACACGTCGTTGGTGGTGTCGATCATCGCTTCACTGACAGTATACAACGGGCAATAGATTGGGCGTTTGCGGCGGGCGTTGCGTTACGTAGGGACAGGCCTGCGGGCCTGTCCGACCAAGCGCCGAGACGAGTCCCGGCGGGGCAGGCACGAGTGCCTACGCCGCGTTAGAAGGTCACGTTTAGCGATAAGGTCCAGACGCGGGGGACGTCCTGGCCGGTGATGGCGCCGAAGGCGGTGTTGGTCGGCGTCGTATTGGGTCCCGACAGGTTGGGGTGGTTCCAGGCATTGATGCATTCGGCGCGGAATTGTGTCTTGACGCGCTCGGTGATCGAGAACGTTTTGATTGCGGAAAGGTCCCAGCGCGCCTGGCCGTCGCCGCGGATGTCGCTGAAGCGCAGCGGCGAGACACGGATATTTGAGCCGAGCGCCTGGGCGGTGTTCTTGTTGAAGCCGGCGTCGGTGTTGAACCAGCGGTCGACGTTACGCTGGTCTTTGGGCAGTTTGACGCTGCCGGAGTTGCCGGTGAACAGCGTCCAGACATCACCGAAGCCGAGCGGCGGGCCGCTCTGGCGCTGGATGACGGCGTTGAGCTGCCAGCCGCCCGCGATGAAGTCGAGCGCCTTGGGCAACTTCGCGCCGAACCGGCGGCCGCGTCCGAAGGGCAACTCCCAAATGCCGCTCATGACGAGGCGGTGAACGCGATCCAGACTCGAGATCGATTCATAGGGCCGCGGATCGGTTGCGTTCAGAAACTCGAGCGCCTCCATCGTCTTCGACCAGGTGTACGAAAGCTGAAATGTATAGCCGCGCGAGAAACGCTTTTCGAGGCGGGTCTGGAGCGAGTGATACCAGGAATAGCCGGTTGACTCGGTGACCGAGACGTTGCTGAACTGCGGATACGGGCGCAGCAGAGACCCGCGCGAGATGTTGCGGCCGTAGATGGGGTCGATGCCGAACAACGGATTCGGGAACTGCTGGCTGAGGAAGTCGATGGTGCGCTGATCGCGCGCAGGGAGGCGGCTCAGATATTCCGCAGGGGTGTTGTTCAACTGCCGTGTGACTGCGAGACGGGTTCCACGGCTGGAGACGGCCGAGGCTTCAGCCAGGAACTGCCCAGGCAGCGCGTGCTGCAAACCGAAAGTCCAGCGCTGGAAGTAAGGCTGCTTCCGCTCGAGCGGGAAGAAGCTGACGGACTGACCGAGGTTGGTGGCAAGGCCGCCCTCGGCGC
>JBOGMR010000117.1:0-3938 GCA_050746825.1 Bryobacteraceae bacterium
CGGCTCGTTAGCTCGCGCGTCGCGCGGATCATTTCACGCAAGGCGTCGGGCGGCGCCCCACCACTTGCTAACAGGCCGAATCCGCCAGCGTTTGAAACCGCAGCGGCCAAAGGTGGCAGGGCAACAAAGCCCATGCCGGCGGACACGAAAGGCAGTTCGATGTCATACCGCTTTGTAAGTTTTGTGCGGATCACGTCCCCCTCCCGATCGAGCTTAGGGGCAGCCTTGCGGCTCCTCCCGGTCCATCTTTGGCCAGTGTAAATCGGAACCGTGCAGGGAAGCAAATAGACCGGCGCAACGCAAATGGCGCGTAAATGCGTCAGGTCAAAGACCCGTCACGCCGTAGCGTTTGCCGATGCGCTCCACGCGGAGGCGTAGTCGGCATGTCGTCGAAGTGGTCCCGCTCATTGCCTACCGCTCCGGTGGGACTACGGGCCACTCGGAAATTGCTGCAATCCGGCGTCACAGGGACGAGATGCCCAAATTAGGGAAAGTTCAGCGCCGGGCCGAAAGAAGACGATAAGGTCCACCCGGGCCCCGCCTATCAGCCATGGATCGGCACACCGGCGCGTTGCGCGTAGGATCTTGCCATCAATCGTGGCGAACGATGTGCCCGAGGACTTTTCCACAACGAACGTCAGCGCGCCATACCTTGCCCCGCTGTATCGATACTCCTCGCCGGGCTTGCCTTCCGAAGTGTGCGTGAACACGTGCCGCACGTGGATGTCCGGCCGGCGCAACGCCGCCATGACCGAGCTCGTCTTCGGCAGGTAATTCACGAGCGGATCGTCGAGGGTTAACTTCCTCTGCTCCACAAGCTGCATGAGGAGCACCGACGCGAACGTCTTGGTCAGTGATGCGACCAGGTACGGCGTGTCCGGCGCCGCCGCGATCTTCCGCTCACGGTCCTGCATGCCGTAGCCCTTTGACCAGACCACCTTCTGCGCGCCGACGATTGCCGCGGAAAGCCCCGGGATCTTGTGCTTTGCGCGCAGGTCTTCGAGCGCGCGCTCGAACTCCACCAGAGGCTTTGAGCCGGGCTGCGAAAGAGCAGGCCAGGGAGTGGAAAGGAGTGCGAGAGCGGAGCGTCGCGTTATCTCCCTCAGCTTAGAACATTGGTACGATCCGGCCAACCGCTCCGGTGCTCGGGACGGTAGAATGTGTAGTGACGCGTCCTTAACCGCCTGACATAAGTTGCACCCGCTCCAGTTCACCGCTTCACCGCCAGGGTCTTTGAAGCCAAATACCCGGCAACCACGCTCACAGGCGCAAAAGGACGAAACGCCACCGGAGCCGAACATGAGTTGGGTCCTTGACGCGTTATTCGGTTGCCACCATCGGAGAACATCGTTCCCGATGACTCCGATCGAAAAGAATGAGGGAGCGGCGAGTGGGACGGCGAAGGGCGCGATGTACGTCGTCTGCCTCGATTGCGGCAAGAAGATCGGTTACGACTGGGATCACATGCGTACCGGTAAGCGCGTCGATAGCGCGAATGAAGCCGCGAATCTGACTCCGGAGACTCTGGCGCCTGCCCCGAAAAAGAAGACGAAGCGCCGAGTCGCCCTCTGGGCCTCGGCCGTCTCCGCAGCCTGGGTGACCGGAAAGGCAATCCGATCGCGGAAGCGCTCCACTTCTCCGGCCGAGCGCCACGACACCGGGCCGCGGTCCTGACCGGCTCGAACCAATCTCCAAATCAAAGCTTGACCTTGCTGCAACAGAGCTGGACGCTGCGGAACGCCCGGAGTCGCGGAAGGTTTCGTCAAGCTGCGACGCGTCCAGATGAGCCGGGACGTCGCAGACACAAGCGTCGACGCCACGTATACTGAAATTTCTGGCGAAAGGACTTCACTCATGAAAGCCGCGCGGATTCACGCTCACGGCGGACCGGAAGTGCTGCGGGTCGAAGACGTGCCGGAACCGCAGATCAAGGCAAACCAGATTCTGTTGCGCGTCAAGGCCTGCTCGCTCAATCATCTCGACCTCTTCGTCCGCGCGGGAATCCCGGGGATGAAATTTCCGATGCCGCACATTCTGGGGAGCGACATCGCAGGAGAAGTAGCGGCAGCCGGCGAATTATGCGAGCGCATCAAACCGGGGATGCGGGTGCTGTTGTCGCCCGGCGTGAGCTGCCGGCAGTGCCCGCAGTGCTTCGCGGGCAACGACAATGTGTGCCGGCGCTACACAATGTTCGGCTATGCGATCGACGGAGGTAATGCCGAGCTGATCGCAGTGCCCGAGCCGAATGCGATTCCGATTCCTGATACGTTGAGCTTCGAGGAAGCGGCGGCAACGCCGCTGGTGTTCGTGACCGCGTGGCACATGCTATTCGGCCGGGCCCGGCTGGAAGCGGGTGAGGATGTGCTGGTCCTGGCGGCGTCGAGCGGAGTCGGTTCGGCCGCGGTTCAAATTGCGAAACTGTTCCACTGCCGCGTCATCGCGACCGCCGGCGGCGAAGCCAAGATGGCCAAAGCGAAGGAACTGGGAGCCGACTTCGTTATCGATCATTACCAACAGGACATCGCCGCGGAAGTCAAGAAGATCACCGGCAAGCGCGGCGTCGACGTTGTCGTGGAGCACGTCGGCAAGGCAACCTGGAGCAAGAGTCTGGAGTCGCTGGCGCACAATGGGCGGCTCGTCACGTGCGGCAACACTACCGGTTGGGACGTGTCGCTCGATCTGAGATTTCTTTTCAGCAAGCATCAGACGCTGCTCGGGTCGTTCATGGGAACCACGGCCGAGCTTTATCAGGCGCTAAAGTTCGTTTTCCGCGGTCAATTGAAACCGGTGATCGATCGCATCTACCCGCTGGTGGAAGTGGCCGCAGCGCACGAGCGCCTTGAGAAGAAGGAACAGTTCGGGAAGATCGTGTTGGTGACAGGTTGACGGCGCCTGGCGATCCACATTCTGAGTACGCGCGACGGCTCCAGGACAGGCAGGCGGAGTGCCGGCGGCACGAGCGGTTGCACGTCCGGATCGGCAACCTGCGTCTGGTGGTCGCACTGCTGTTTGCGTGGACCGCGTTCGCCGCGTTCGCTCAGCATTCGGTGGCTCCGTGGTGGCCCTTGGCGCCGCTGGCGGGATTCGTCGCGTTGGGCATCGCTCACGAAATTGTGCTGCGGCGGCGGCAAAGGGCCGAGCGCGCGATCCGCTTTTTCGAGCAGGGAGTCGCACGGCTGGAAGACCGCTGGATCGGCGCGGGCCAGTCCGGAGACCGCTTCCGCGATGCGAACCATCCCTATTCCGAAGACCTCGACTTGTTCGGGCGCGGCAGCCTTTTCGAGCTGTTGTCGAGCGCCAGGACACGCGCGGGCGAAGAGACACTGGCGCGTTGGTTGCTCAGCGCAGCTTCGCTGCAAGAGATCCGGGACCGGCAGAAAGCTATCGATGAGCTGCGGGGCAAGCTTGACTTGCGCGAGGATCTGGCGGTGTTGGGAGAGGAAATCGGCGCCGGGGTGCATCCCGCGGCGCTGATTGCATGGGCCGAGCAGCCGCGCAGACTTCCGGGCGGGTGGGTGCGCGCGGCCGCGGCTCTGATCTCGGCGATCGTGCTGGCGACGGCGGTCTTGCTGCCGTTCAAGGCGCTGCTGGCCGCGCTCGCGTTGTCGGCGGGCTTTGGTCTGTGGCTGCGAAACCGCGTGCTGACGGTGGCCCGCGAGGCCGAGAGCGCATCGCACGACCTGGCGCTGCTCGCATCCGTTCTGCAGCGTCTGGAACGCGAGCCGTTTGCTTCACCCCGCCTTACCGAGTTGCGCAAAGCGCTGGACAGCGCGGGCGATCCTCCTTCGCGAAGGATTGCGCGACTCAACCGGCTGATGGAGCTGGCCGATTCGCGCGACAACCTGTTCATGCGGCTGATCGGCCCGCCGCTGCTGTATGCGACGCACCTGGCGTTTGCGCTCGAAGCGTGGCGCGTCGAGTCGGGCGCTGCGGTACGG
>JBOGMR010000118.1:0-6610 GCA_050746825.1 Bryobacteraceae bacterium
CTGCTTGCCTATCAACTGCCGCTTTTGCAGACGCTGATCTACCTGGTTTCGAAAATCACTGGCAGCGTACTGGCGGTGCGTTACGTGATGGCGGCAACAGGCGCGATCGCAGGCGTCGGCTTTCTGAAACTGGGTGAACACTTCGTCGACCGCCGCGCGGCGCTCTGGGCGGCGTTGCTTGCGGTCACCAATCCTTTCCTGGTTCAGCTTTCGATGGCGCCGTACCAGGAAGTACCGATGCTCGCGGCGCTGCTGTTCGCGTTCCACTTTTTCTTTGCGGGCAGGATCGCGGCATCCAGCGCGAGCCTGGCGCTGGCCTGTTTCACACGCTACGAGGCTTGGGCCGCGGGTCCGGTGCTCGCCTTCGCCTACGGTGTGCAGCGCGGCCGCCGGCCGATCGAGTTCCTCAGAGGTTGCGCCTGGTTCGGGTGGGCGCCGCTGGCCTGGATGATCTGGCGAGGCGGCGTCTCGCCGGCCGGCACGTTCGTGATCGAAGCGCCCAGGTCCGCGGCCCGCCTCATGCGCTACGTCTATCTCGGCTGGATCACCGTGAAGAACACGCCTCCGCCGGTGCTGCTACTGGCGATCGCAGGAACGGTCACCGCCATCCGGCGAGGCTGGCTTGGCGACATCAAACTGCGAGTGCTGCTTGCGTTTCTCGCGCTCTTTCTGCTCGCGGTGCTCTTCTCGGCGCACGGCGAATCGCCCGACCCGGAGCGTTTCGTGACCGCGCGTGAGGCCACTCTGCTGATTGCGGCGGTCACGCTCGCAGCGGCCTTCGCGCCGGCGGGCTCGCGCGCGGTTCAGGCGCTGGCGGTGGTTGGGCTCGCCTGGTGCGTGTTCGATGCGCACCGCTTTGTCGTGCGCGATACTTCTTTGCCGCGCAGCGATGTCGCATGGCGGCTGGCCAGCTATTTGGATTCACACGTGCGCGATCGCGAGCGAGTTCTGATTCTGACTGCCCCGATCCCGCCGGACCTCATGCGAGCCTACATCGACAAGGCCGCGGCGCGCGGCGGCGAGCGCGGAGTGACGCATGCGCTGAAAGTGCTCACCTCAATGGATGCCTCGCCGCCGGATTTTCAACGGACCGTAGTGCAGATGCGCCTGGGACGCGAACGGGTGTCGAACGTTGTGGTGGATCCGGCGGCTCCGGCGCCGGAGTGGATTGCGCTATGGAGCGATTTCCTGCCGTCAAATCCCAGGGAGCACGCGCTGCTGAAGGAATTGCTGCGGAAGAAGCCGGTGGAGGTGGTGCAAGCGGGCGGCGTGGAGGTGCGGGTTTACCGGTAGGCGCCACGCCAATTAACATTCGTAATCGAAGAGCCCGTGTATCATCAGAATTGTGATCGTTCTTCTGTTTTTCCTCGCAGTTTCTCTCCACGCACAGGTGGCATCTGGCGTGCTATTTGGCGAAGCCCGCGATGAATCCGGTGCGCTTGCGCCCGGTGTGGAGGTTACGGCCCAACACGAAGCCACCGGATTTTCGCGCAGCGCGCTTACCAGCCCCGAAGGGCGTTACAGGATCGGCGAATTGCTGCCGGGCGCCTATCGGGTCACGGCCGAAAGAAAGGGATTTCGCACCGTCGAAGTGCGCGATGTCACGGTTGAAGTCAATCAACGCGCCAGGCTCGATCTGGAATTGAAGGTCGGGGTTGAAACATCCAGCGTCACGGTGACTGGTACGATCTCGCGCATTGACACCAGTGATCCGTCAGTCGGGTATCGTCTGGATCGCAAGGAAATTACCGCGCTGCCGCTGATCACTCGCAACGTCATCTCGCTCGCGACTCTCGGGCCGGGCGCGATTCCGCGTCATCTCGGCGGGTTCACGCATGACGTGATCAACGACATTCAAGCGGGGCGCGGCGCGGTTGCGCTGAATCCGCCCATTAACGGCGCGCGCTCCACCATGAACGCCTACCTGCTCGACGGTGTCGCGAACACCGACCGCAACACGTTCGCGATCGCGGTGAATCCTCCGATGGAAGCGGTGCAGGAGTTTCGTATCCTGACGTCGCTGCCCGGCGCGGACTTCGCGCAGGCTGGAGGCGGCGTGGTCGACGTGGTGACACGCGCGGGCAGCCGCCAGTTCCACGGGAGCGCGTTCGAGTATTTCCGCAACGAGGCGTTCGACGCGCGCAACTTCTTCGACGATCCGGAGTTGCCGAGGCCGATCTATCGGCAGAACCAGTTCGGCGGATCCCTGGGCGGTCCGCTTCCGCTGCCATCCACCTTTTTCTTTGCGACCTACGAGGGACTGCGCGGCAAATCCGCGAAGTCGTCGCTGCAGCGCGTGCCCGATCCCGCGGTTCGTGGCGGCGATTTCGGGAGCACCGCAATTTTCGATCCGGCCAGTCTCGATGCGACGGGCCGGCGCCGCCCATTCGCCGGAAATCGAATTCCGGCGGCACAGATCAGCCCGATCTCGCGCGCGTTCCTCGACCGCTACGAGCCGCTTCCCAATCGCAGCGGAGGATTCAGCAATTATCTGGATGCGACGCCGAACGAATCGAACAACCACAGTGTGTTGGGGCGCATCGATCACGAGTTCCGCGACCACAGCCGGATTTTCGGCCGTTACAGTCTGAACGAAGAACGCGGGCGCATCGCCGGTTCGTTTCCGGTGCGCGAAACGGCGGAACGCACGCGCGCGCAACAGGCGGCTCTCGCCCACACCTGGGCGGGGCGTGAGTGGATCAACGAAGCGCGGTTCGCGTTCACGCGCCTGCGGGTTTTCGATGTCCCGGACAGCGCGTTTCAGACCGACGTGGCGCGCGAGCTTGGCATCACCGGAATTCCGAGCGACCCGTTCAACTTCGGACTGCCGCTGCTGCTGGTGACGAATTACTCGATGGTCACCGACTCGCCGACTCTGCCGCAGGTGCAACGCGACAACCTTTGGAATTTTGCCGATAGCGTGTCGATGACCCGCGGGCGGCATTCCCTTAAGGTTGGATTCGATTGGGTGCGGTTCGCTCTCAACTATCAGCAGAGCCGGCTGGCGCGCGGGCAATTCGTCTTCACCGGAGCCCTGACGGCCGCGGCGGGAGGAGCCGGCGGCGACGCGTTCGCCGACTTCCTGCTCGGATTTCCGCAAGTCACGAGCCGCAACGTCGGCGACACGCAAGCGTACATGCGCCAGCACAGCCTGGCGGGATTTCTGCAAGATGAGTGGCGCCTGTCGAGCCGCATCACGCTGAATCTGGGGATACGATACGAGTACATCTCGCCGTTCCAGGAGGCGCGCAACAACCTGCTCAACCTCGACTACTCGACGCTCCCGCGAGCTCCGCGTTTGGCGCGCGTGACCTCGGCGGTGGACCCGGATCGCAACAACGTCGCCCCACGCATTGGACTTGCCGCGCAACTCGACCGGTCGACGGTGTTTCGCGCGGGATACGGCGTCTATTTCAGTCCCGAGATCGCAGTCGAGAGTTACGATTTGATCCGCAACGGAGTGCGCAACGAGCGCAACCAGACCGACGGCACGCGTCCGATTCTCACGCTGCGCGATGGATTTCCGCAGACCGCGGCCACCGGGCTGCCCGGGTACTTCGGGCTCGATGCCGGCGCGCGCACGCCATATCTCCAGCAGTGGACGGCCGGTGTGCAGCGGCAGCTCCCGGGCCGCATCGTCGTCGAGGCGGCGTACTCCGGCAGCAAGGGAACCAAGCTCGGGCGCTTTCGGACGTTCAACACGCCGGCCCATGTCGAGACCGGTGAGAATCTGGGGCCGCGCGCGGGCAATCTGCAATCCCTGCGCACCTTTCCGGAGCTGGGACAGATTATCCAGCGCCAGCACATTTCCGGCTCGTCGTATCACTCGCTCCAGTTCAAAGCGGAGAAGCGGCTCGCGTCGCGGCTGGCGTTTTTGACGAGCTTCGTGTGGTCGAAGTCCATCGACGATGCGGACAGCGTGGTGCCCGGGCAGTTCGAAAGCTTCGGCGCGCAGGATGAGCGGAACCTCCGCCTCGAGCGCGGGCTGTCGTTTTTCGACGTGGGCCGGCGAGTGAGCGGTGGGTTCGTGTATGAGCTGCCGTCGCGCGGCTGGCTCGGGCCGGTGCTGCGCGACTGGCGCGCGAGCGGTATCGTCACGCTGCAGGACGGGACGCCGCTGAACCCCGTGTACTTCGCGTTCGACCCGGCGAACTCCGGCACGCCGAACCGGCCGGATGTCGTGCCGGGCCAGAAGGTGAAGCTTTCGCGCAGCGAGCGCAATGCGGAGCGGTTCTTCAACACCGAAGCCTTCCGCGCCCCTGCGCCGCTCACGTTCGGCAACGCCGGCCGCAATATTCTCCCCGGACCGGGCAACGCCATTTTCGACCTCGCCGCCCACCGGCGGTTCCGGGTGCATGAGCGCGGAACGATCGAATTCCGCGTCGAGTTCTTCAACGTCTTCAACCACCCGAACTTCGGAATCCCGGGACCGTATCCCGATTTCGGGCCGTTTTTTGGGAAGGTGTTTGCCACCGGCGAGCCGCGCCGGGGTCAGTTTGCGCTGCGGTTTGATTTTTGAGAACAAGCTGCGCCATAGTCACGGTTTGCATGTTTCCAGCCGGCCCGCGCACTGTGATACAAGCAACAGCATGCACGGCAAACGCGCCTTCTCCCGCTCGATCTTCCTGCTGATTTCGCTCGCCGCCCTGGCGCAAACGCCGCCATCGGAGACCTGGACGTTCGATCGTCTCGACCGGCTCGGACGTCATCCGGCCACGGTTCTCGGCAATCCGCGCGTGATTGACACGCCCGAAGGCAAGGCGATCGAATTCGACGGCGTCGACGACGCCATCTTCCTCGACGTCCAACCGCTCGCCGGCGCGGAAACCTTCACCTGGGAAGTGATCTTCCGCCCCGACGGCGACGGCCCGCAGGCCCAGCGATTCTTTCATCTCCAGGAGAACGGCACAGAGCATCGCCTTTTATTTGAAACGCGCGTGATGGACCGGCAATGGTATCTCGACAGCTTCGCGCAAACATCCGCGGGGTCGCGCGCGCTGATGGATCGCAAGTTGACGCACCCGGCGGACAAGTGGTATCACATCGCAGCGGTTTATGACGGCGCCGAATTCCGCAACTACGTCGACGGCAAGGTGCAGGTCGCGGCCAAGCTCCGCCTCTCCTCCGTCGGGCCTGGCCGCACATCGGTTGGTGTGAGGATCAACCGTGAATTCTATTTCAAAGGCGCCATCCGGCTCGCACGAATGACGCGCCGCGCACTTACCCCCGAGGAATTCCTAAAGCCGCCGCGCAACTGACCGGCTCAACCGGCGGCGCGCTCGCACCATCACTCCCGCGAGCCCCGCTACAGCCATCAGCCAGGTTCCTGGTTCCGGGGCAGCCTCGAGCGCCACAGCGTCCACCAAGCCGCCAAGCGTGTCGCTGGTCCCAGCCGACTGAAGCCCGAGGATGTGGTCCCCGGCCACGGCGTTGATCGCCAGAAACTGGAGCTGCCAGTCGAGCTGGTTGAGTCCGATCCCGCTCAGTGAGTAGGCGCCGATCACAGCGCTGTCCCACAACACTTCGACCGTGTTGGTGCTGGCCGACCTTCCGGGTCGCGCCGAATACGCCAGCGAGAGAATGTACAGGCCATCCGATGGAATCGTGACGGCTTGCTGGATCCCGGTATTCGCGAAGCTATCGAGCTCCAGATGCTGAGTTCCCTTGTAGGCGGGCAGCAACTTGTTGTTCACGATGCGATCTTGAATCTCGATCGAAGGACCGAAGTATCTCGTCCATCCCGGAATGCTGGAGAACACAGCGAACGTGTTCTGCGGGATGTCCGGGTCTTCGAAACTCCCGTTGACGATCAGGTCGGCGCGCGCCGGGAGCGAAAGTGTGGCAATGGCCGAGAGGGCAAGGCTTAAACAGTGTCTTGACATAGGCCCAGCGTACGGTTGGGCGGCGTCGCAGAACAGGTTAGCGCGGCGTTACTTGGCGTTACTTGTCGTTAGCTGGCGGTACCGGGCGCGACTTTTCCTCCCTCGCTTCCCCTTCCCTTCGCCCTGGTTCTGGGTCCATAATAATTCAGACATCCGAGTTCCCCCCGGGACCGGGATTCGAAACGTAGAGAGACCTTATGATTCGACCCTCCGCCGTTGCTTGGGGAGTCATGCTCCTCAGTGCCTCCACTGGATTTGCGCAATACCCGGAAGCTTTCCGCTCCGTTCCCCTCAGCCGCGCGCCCATTCCAACTGAAGCCCAGCCCGCTGTCAGGCGCTATCGGCCGGTCGAAATTCAGGGCGGCCTGTTCGATGCCGCCGCCGCCGTCTCATTCGAGAAAGCCAAGTCACCCCGCCGCGTTCAGTTGAACCTCTTCGATAACGTCTCCCATCGCGCCGTGCTCGACAAGGTGGAATACGTCAAGGCCAGCAAGACCACTCTCGTCTGGACCGGCCGCCTCGAGTTGATGAAACGCGGTCACGTTACCCTCGCCGTCACCGGCAAGTATGTCTCCGGCACGGTCATCACCGACGACGGCGTCATCTACCAGATCCGTCCCGCTCAGGCCGCCGTGCACTGGATCCAGGAGATGGACTTTGCCCAGTTGCCCCCCGAAGCGATGCCTGTCGTCGTCGACACACCCGGCAATCCGGCCGCTGCCGAAGAG
>JBOGMR010000119.1:0-4484 GCA_050746825.1 Bryobacteraceae bacterium
ACACTTCGGGATTATCAGCGGCGCTCGCCTGAACTTTGGCGGCAATGCCGGCGTGCTGCGCGCCCCGGGAAACGAGAATTCGCTCAATTACTTCGGCCCCTCGATTCCGATTCTGAAGGGCAACGGCCGCGATAAGCCTTGGTTTGATTCCACACGTTGCACCGCCACCATCGCCACCAACTGCTTCGGTCAGCCTGGCAACCTGCAGTTCGGAAACCTGGGGCCGTTGCCTCTGGCCGGACCGGGCTCCTGGGACATGAGCCTGTCGGTGTTCCGCGATTTCAAGGTTCACGAGCGGCTCACGATGCAACTCCGCGGCGAGAGCTTTAACACCGCCAACACGCCGATCTGGGGCAACCCCGACACGAATATCGGCAACGCGACGTTCGGCTACATCACAGGCGCCGGCGGGAATCGCACAATTCAGCTCGGCCTGAAGATCGTCTACTAGCGCCTGTGACCGCTGCAGGGGGAATCGTTCGCAACTCACGGTCAAGGTAACGGTTGAATCCGCGCTTCGGCAGTGCGACATTGGATCTCAATGCGCCACCTCCTGATTTCGCTTCTTGGACTCGCCGCGGCCGCGCTCGCCGAGCATCACAGGCTGCCTTCGACGCCGAAGACCGTGCACTGGGGTTACTACGACGCCGCGCAGCCGCCCGTGCTGCGCGTGCGCTCCGGCGACACCGTCGAGATCCGCTCGGCCATGATCGATACACCCGAGGCGCTCGAGAGCGCGGGTGTTCGTTCCGCCGAGATCGAAGCGGAGCACCGCGCCATCCACCAGCAGGTCCAACAACGCGGGCCTGGCCCGCACGTGCTCACTGGTCCCGTCTACGTGGAAGGAGCCGAGCCTGGGGACACGCTGGAGGTGCGCATCGAATCGGTGCGCCTCGCGCTGCCCTACGCAGTGAACTTGTTTAAACCCGGGCTCGGAACGATTCCGGAGGACTTCCCCTACGAGTACCGGAAAGTGATTCCGCTCGACGAAAAGCGCATGGTGGCGCGGTTTACGCCCGGCGTCGAGATCCCTCTGAAGCCGTTCTTCGGCAGTATGGGCGTGGCCCCGCCTGCGTCGCTCGGGCGCATCAACAGCGCGCCACCGTGGGTTCACGCGGGGAATCTGGACAACAAGGAACTGGTTGCCGGAACCACGCTCTACATTCCGGTGCACGCCCGCGGCGCCCTTTTCTCGGCCGGCGACGCGCACGCCGGACAAGGCAACGGCGAGGTCAGCCTGACTGCGCTTGAAACGGTTTTGACCGGCGTCTTCCGCTTGACTGTACGCAAGGATCAACGGCTGAAGTGGCCATCCGCCGAAACGCCCACACACTATATGACGATGGGCTTCGACGAGAATCTGGACCTGGCCATCAAGATCGCGCTCCGCGAGATGATCGATTTCCTCTCGTCGCGATTCAAGCTGAGCCGTGCGGACGCTTATCTGCTGGCAAGCGACGCAGCCGATTTCAGCATCACGCAACTGGTCGACGGCAAGCGTGGCGTGCACGCCATGATTGCCAAGAGTATCTTTGTGCAGCGTTGAGTCCCTGCACCTGGCCCGCGCCACGCGGCGTCAGAACGTCATCCGCAAACCCAACTGCACCTGGCGCATCGGCCCGGCAGTTGTGATTATGCCGAAGTTCGCACTTGAATTCTGTCCGGCGCCAGGATTCGAAAGATTCACGAGATTGAACGCATTCGACATCTCGATAAGTCTACCGGTCGTTCCCTGCGCGAAAAGCGAGTGGGAGACTGCTGCAAAACAGGGCGATGCCCAGCGCGGTCAACGTGGTCCGCGGCTTCATGACCAACCTCTGTTTACCAACCGATTGACGAATTCAGCTCCGCCCTTCATTTAGCTGGAGCCGCCGGCCCGCTGAGCCGCAGGAACGACGCCGCCGCCCGATAGCGCACCCGCCGGTTGCTGTCCTCCAACAGCGGAACCAAACGGAAGCGCCATGCCCGCTCGTTGCGCGACGCCGCGATCTGCGTGGCAGCGGCGCGCATCGACCAGTCCGAATCGTTGAACGCCTGCTCGATCTCGCTGCGAACTTCGGCCGAACGGTCCGACGACAACACCAGCAGCGCCGTCGCCCGGGCCGAAAAATCCGGGTCCCCCACCAGTGAGTTCATAGCCGAGAAGCCCTCTCCGAGTCCGGGCACCGGGATGAACCCCACGCCCTGTTGCACCACGAACAGCATCGCCGATTTCGGCCGCTTCATGCGTCTGGCTGCGTCGCGCAGCTTGGCGCGCACCAGACCGGTCTTCGCGCGCGCCTCCCTTTGGACGATCTCGAGCAGCAGTTGCTTGCCTTGTGGTTGATTGAGCTTGAAGAGCGTGCGCGCCGCGACGAATGCCACCTCTGGAACGTCGTCTTCGAGTGCGGCGTGCGCCGGTTTGGCCAGCCGCGGATCGCGAAGCTCGCCGATGCTCACCAGCGCCGCCTCCCGAACCAGGTGGTCTTTATCGGCCGCGAGTTTTTCGAGAAGGTTAGTGGAAGCATCGCGCCGCGACGGCAGGCTGAGTGCCACTGCAACTTCTCGCCGAACGTCGGGGTCGGGATCGGCGGCCCCTTGCTCCAGAACCGTTCGGGCGCCTCGTACGGGCATTGAGTCCTGGATCTGTGGCGCGGCTGGAATGAGCAGAAATACAAGAAGGATTGCGGGTTTCAAGCGAGGTCTCCCTGCAAGACATGCTACACCAGGCTTCGCAGGGCGCCCCGGATCGCCAGCGCGATGGTGCATGCCATAATCAATTCGTACGAAGCGCAAGTACAAACTCTGGCTCATGGCCGCCGGCTTCGCCGTCCTGCTGCTGGCCGCCGCCGGTGTCATCGCCGCGCGCATCCTGTCCCGCCGCTTCGAGCCGTTTGTCCGCGAACAGGCCATCGAGTACCTGCAAAAACGGTTCGCGAGCGAGGTGGAACTGCGCGCGTTGCACGTACGCCTGCCACAGACGCCGCTGCGCCTTTTGATGACGCGCGGCCGCGGCGGCATTGCGCGCGTGGAAGGCGATGGGCTGACCATGCGCCTCCAAGGCCGGCCTGATCTACCGCCGATATTCGCTATCCGGAAGTTCGCCTTCGAAGTCGATCTCGGCAATCTCTTCGATGCGACGCGGAAGGTGCCGCTGGTCGTGCTCGACGGCATGGAAATCCATGTGCCGCCGCGCGGCGAGCAGCCGGCGAAACGGGCTGGGGCCGCCCCGGCATCGAAAGACACCCGTCCGCCGCCTGACGGACGCCCGCCCTCTGTGCTCATCGAAAAGGTAGTGATCAACAACGCCGTGCTGGTGACACTGCCGGGAGACCCGAAGAAACATCCGCTGCGGTTCGATATTCACCGCTTGGAACTCGATTCGCCAGGCGCCGGGGTCCCCATGAACTACACGGCGCGATTGACGAATGCGAGGCCGCCCGGCGAGATCGTGAGCAAAGGATCCTTCGGCCCCTGGATGGCGGGCGAACCGGGCGAATCGCCGGTGGCCGGTGAGTACGTCTTCGAGAAGGCCGACCTGGGCGTTTTCGCCGGGATCGCCGGCATTCTCAATTCCACCGGCAGCTTTAAAGGCACGCTCGGCGCGATCGAGGCGCGGGGCGAAGCCAGGATTCCGGATTTTCGTCTCAAGATGGCCAATAACCCGGTACCGCTGAGCACCAAGTTCGAGGTGCTGGTAGACGGCGCCAATGGGAATACGGTTTTGAAACCGGTTCACGCGACTCTGGGCTCGACGCGCTTCACCACCAGCGGCGCGGTGATCAAGCACGAGGGCGAACAGCGGCGCACCATTTCGCTGAACGTTTCCATGCCCGACGGAGCCATTCGCGACCTGCTTCGCATTGCCAGCAAGGGGACGCCGTTTATGGATGGCCGCGTGCTGCTCGAGACCAGGATCGATATTCCGCCGCTGTCGGGAAAGTTGAGCGAGAAGCTCATCCTCGATGGCCGGTTTGAACTCCTGGAAGGCAAGTTCCTGCGCTCGACGATCCAGGACCAGATCGATAACCTCAGCCGTCGCGGCCAGGGCGCGCCGACCGACACCCGGATCGACGAAGTGGTTTCCTATATGACCGGCGAGTTCCGGTTGCAGAACGAAGCGCTGTCATTCCGCTCGCTCGCCTTCGGTGTGCCGGGAGCTCACGTGCAGCTTGCGGGCGGCTACAACCTGGAAGACGACGCGCTCGATCTGCGCGGGAACCTGCGGCTACAGTCCAAAGTCTCAGGCACGGTGAGCGGATGGAAGCGATGGGGGCTGAAGCCGATTGATCCGTTCCTGGCGAAGCGAGGCGCGGGGACGTTTTTGAACATCAAAGTGGACGGAACGTCGCAGCGCCCGAAGTTCGGACTCGACCGGAGCGGGGGGCGCAAGTAGATACTCCGAGTGATTGTGTCGAGCCCTCCGGATCACACCCGAATTTTTAATAGCTTCACTCCATTTTCCCACGTGATCTTGCGGAACACTTCCGGACTCGTGAACTTTT
>JBOGMR010000120.1:0-2066 GCA_050746825.1 Bryobacteraceae bacterium
CCGCTTAGCAGCCCAAGATACACTTCGCCGGACGCGCCGACCGTAATCCCGTGCGCCCCGGGGTCCCCTAGCGGCAACCGGCCTACCACTCTCCCGTCCACTTCGTAAAGCGCCGATCCGGCCCACAGACGCTGCTCCTTGGTCAGGAACAGGCCGGACACGCCGCTCGCGGTTGGCCATTGCCGCTGGAACTTGCCGCTGGAGTCGAACACCTCGATGCGCCGGTTGTCGCGGTCGGTCACATACACGCGTCCCTGAGCATCCACAGCCAGATTGTGCGGCAGCCCGAACTCGCCGGGGCCCGTGCCGCGCTTGCCGAACTGTAGCAGGTACTCGCCACGCGCGGAGAATTTCACAACCCGCGCGCTCCCGTAGCCATCGCTTACATAAATGCTGCCCTCGGGCGCGAACGCGACGTCCGTGGGGAGATTGAACTCGCCGCGGCCGGTCCCGGAAACGCCTTTGCGCCCCAACGTCATGATGACTTTTCCTCGTCCGTCCGTCTTGTAGACTGCATGTGCGCACGCGTCTACGAGCCAAACGTTCCCTTGGGGATCTATTCGTACGGCGTGGGCGCCGCAGGAGTCGCATCCGGCCGGCCCGTACACGGCGGAATAGCCCGATCCTCCGGGCACACGATCGCCAGGCGCGATGGCCACCACCTTGCCAAAACTGAACAAGCCGTCGCCCCAGGAGCGCACGAAATTTCCATCGGGGTCGAACTCCAGCACGGGGTGCGCGCCCCGATGCAGCACGATCACGCGCCCGGCGGCGGCGTGCACGGCCATTCCCGGCACCTGGATGAAGTTCCACGGTCCGGCAGGTGTTCCTGCAGCCGATTTCGCCTGCCTGGGCCATTCCTCGACCAGCCGATAAGCCGCTGGCCGAACGCGACTGACGCCACTACCACCAGAGGCAACAGCAGTGAGCGAATCATAAACGGCGGTCATCACGATAACACATGCGCGTTGCGGCCGGCGCTGCTCGCGCGAGATTCGCGGCTCTCGCGGAATCGCACTGTGATATCGTGAAACCCGCATGAACCGCCGACTGTTCACTGTGACGCTCGGAGCCGGCACCCTCTCCGGTGCGACCGCTTTAGCTGCCCCGGTCAAGCCGCAACCGGGATCGCTGAAAGAGAAACTGCACAAAGGCGAGTCTCTCCGCATCGCCACCGCCCCGGTCGCTTCGAACCGAGGCCAGTTGGAAGCGATCCTCAACAAAACCGGCAAGGTGGACCTCTTTAGTCTCGACGGCCAGCACCGCCCGCTGCCGGACGAAAGGGACCTGGTTCGGTTCTGCAAGCTGGCAGAAGAACTCGGCGCCGGTGTGCAACTGCGCATCCCGCATCCCCGCCAAGCCTACCTTACCGGCCGTTTCGCAGACCTCGGCGTCCTCGCCGTCATGGTGCCGTTGGTGGAGGAAGAGGAGACGGCGAATGAGGCGATCAATAACTTCTATTTCCCGCCCTTCGGCAATCGCAGTTGGGGCGGCGAGTTCCGCTACGGCGAGAAGCCTCCCACCGACCGCCTCAAGTACTCGGCCTGGTGGAACGGCACCGGAATGCTCGGCTTTCAGATCGAGACCCTGCGCGCCGCCCTCAATGTCCGCAAGCTCGTGAAGCCGGGCGTCGACTGGATCTCATGGGGACCCGGCGACATGAGCTTCGATCTGGAGCGCCACTCCAACGCTCCGTTCAAGACGTTGACCGAGGTGCATTCCTTCGTGATCGAGCAGCTCAAGGGGTTTGACGTTCGCGTTCCCGCGCCCTGACTGGGCAAGTTGATCCTTACCTGGACCGTGCAGTCACGCCCCAAGAAGTTCGCTTGTGGGACTGAAAAATTCGCGATCTCGTTTTGCTCGTGCGAGCGGGATTTCGCAACAGCCAACCCGACTTTCGCAATTCGACGCATTTGGAGCCGAGAAGTCCTTTGTTTTTAGCAGAGGCAGCCCGTAGGTCTCCACTACATTTTGAGTTGGGAAAAAGGAACCGACGAGGCGGGAGTCGTGATCCGGGGAGGTGGTTGCGGTGGCAGGACGAGGTGGAGCTGATGGAGCACAAGCGC
>JBOGMR010000121.1:0-2616 GCA_050746825.1 Bryobacteraceae bacterium
TTCTACGATAAGACGATCACCTCGGAGCACGATCACCGCAAGGCCATCCGGGCGCTGCTCGCCCGTATCCTCGTCGCCCCGGCATTCCTCTACCGCGTGGAACAGGCCGCGGATACCGCGCCGGTGAAGCCGCTCTCGAGCTGGGAAATGGCCAGCCGCCTCAGCTATTTCCTGTGGTCTTCGATTCCCGACGATGAGCTCCGGCGCGCAGCCGCGGCGGGTGAGTTGAACGACGCACAACATCTCCGCCGCCAGGTGAAACGGATGCTGGCGGATCCCAAAGCCCGGCGCCTCTCGACGGAATTCTTCGGCCAGTGGCTCGGCTTCTACCATTTCGACCAGCACCGCGGCGTCGACACCGGACGTTTTCCGGAGTTCACCGATGAAGTGAAGACGGCCATGTACGACGAAGCGGTGTCGTTCTTCGAGCACATCATCCGGAAGGAACGCCCGGTCCGCGAGATCCTGGCCGCCGACTATACTTTCCTCAACCGCGCCTTGGCGAAACACTACGGAGTGAAAAAGGACGTCAAGGCAACCGAGGGCGTTGAGATGGTCGAAGGAGCCAATGCGTTTCAACGCGGCGGTCTGCTTCGCCTGGGAGCGCTGCTCACGGCGACCTCCGCGCCTCTGCGCACCAGTCCGGTGAAACGAGGCGATTGGGTTTTGCGCCGCGTGCTGGGCACCGCGGTCCCGCCGCCGCCGGCTGATGCGGGCTCGATTCCAGCCGACGATAAACTCTTCGGCGGCCTCTCGGTGCGCGAGAAGCTCGAGGCCCACAAACGAAACGCCACGTGCGCCAATTGTCACGTGCGGATCGATCCGCTCGGCTTCCCGCTCGAGCGCTACGATTCGATCGGGCGCTGGCGAGATAAGTATCCGGATGGAAAGCCGATCGATGATTTGGCTGCGCTTCCGGATCAAACGGAGGTCGCGGGTGTCGAAGGACTCCTGAAATACCTCCAGGCTCAGGAAAAGCAGGTGTTGCGGACTCTTTCGAACAAGTTGCTCGGCTACGCCCTGGGCCGCACGATTCAAGCGTCCGATCAGTTGCTGATTGATCGCATGGCCGGCGCCGGCGGTAGCGCCGGCTTTTCGCAGCTCGCCACGGAAATCGTAGTGAGCCGGCAGTTCCGTCATATCAGTGCGGCGGCCCCTCGGGCCGTGGCGGCTTCCCAGGCCGCGCCAATGCAGAGAAAGCAGGTGGGAGATGAATAACGGTAAGCCGACCCGGCGTCGCTTTCTGCGAGGCGCGGGCGTCGCTCTGGCGCTGCCCTGGATGGAGTCGTCGCCCCTTCGCGCGCAGCAGGCCGCCTCGAGCAAGCCGCCTCTGCGCTTTGCCTGCATTTACTTTTCAAACGGTGTCGAACCCATTCACTGGTGGGCGAAGGGCAAAGGCGCGTCCATGGAATTCGGCCCCGCCGCGCAGCCGCTCGCGCCCTTCCGTGAAGATCTGGTCTTCGTCCGCGGGCTTTACAATCAGACCGCGTTCGTCTCCACCAGTCCCCATCTCGGCAGGATGAACATGCTGTCGGGCGCCGCCGTGAGTCTCGATCCGAACGAGATCCGCGTCGGCACGACAATGGATCAGGTGCTCGCCCGGCAGATCGGCGGCCAAACCGCCGTGCCGAGCCTGGTGCTGGGCATCGAGCCGAACGAGCTACGGCTCGAGGACGGGCTTTCGATGATTTACGGCTCCGCGATTTCGTGGACCTCGCCGGCCAAACCCGCCACCAAGGAAATTTATCCCGCCCGGACGTTCGACCAGCTTGTCGGCGACGGCACAGGCCGCAAACTCGATCGCAGCATTCTCGACGCGGTGCTCCAGGAGACCCACGACCTCCAGCCCAAGATCAGCCGCGGCGACCGGAAAAAGCTGGATGAATATCTCGAGTCGGTGCGCGACATCGAGAAGCGGATCGAGCACGCTTCGAAAGACGAGCGTCTCGAAGGCTGGAGGCCGACGCTCCAGAAACCAAACATGCCGCGTCCCGCAGACGACTTGCCGCAAGACGTGCCCGCGCACATGAAGCTGATGCTCGACCTGATCGTGCTCGCGTTTCAGATGGACAAGACCCGAATCGTCACCTTGATGCTCAACAACGATCTTTCGCAGATGAACTTCAGGTTTCTGGAGGGCGTCCGCGGGGCGTTGCACCTGGACCTGACCCACAACGGCAAGGCGCCGGCGCTTGAAGCGATGTACCTGAAGACCAATCAATTCCACGCGGAGCAATTCGCCTACGTGGTGAAGCGGCTGAAGGAAATCGACGAAGGCGGCCAATCGCTTCTCGACAGCTCGGTGCTGATGTTCGCTTCCAACCTGTTCGATGGCGACGCGCACAGCGCCGAGCAGATGCCCATCGTGCTGGCCGGAGGCGCCGGCGGGGCCATGAAGACGGGCCGTATTGTCGACTATTTCGAAAAAGGCAACGAGAATCGCCGCGCCTGCAGTCTCTACCTTTCGCTGATGGACCGGATGGGCGTTCACCTCGATCGCTTCGGCGACGCGGACAAGCCGTTAGCGAACCTCTGGTCGGATGCTGTATACCCGCCGGCGTAACACTCGATCGAGGCGCGACCCGTAACTGAGCCGCGAGCGTGAGCGAGCGGTTG
>JBOGMR010000122.1:0-3730 GCA_050746825.1 Bryobacteraceae bacterium
GCAAGTCCAACCCGAGCCGGAGATATCAGTCGCTGTCAAACCCGTGGGCAAGGTATCGCTCACAGTGACCAAAGTCCCGTCGGTAGCGACCGTGCCGACGTTCGTCACGAAGATCTGGTACGCTGCGCCGGTCTGGGTCTGATAGAAAGTGGTGAGGATGTTCTTCGTGATCGACAGATCGGTGCCCGCAGCAAGGAGCACGGCAGACAGGATCTTCACGTTTCCGCCGGCATCGGCCACGGCGACGTCCGTGCTGCCATCCCGGTCAACGTCGCCGCGGGCGAAATCGTCCGCGCCCAGGTCGGATGGATAGGATACACCCGGCTGGAATGTGCCGTCGGCATTTCCGGTGAAGACCATCACATCGCGGCTACCCGCGGTCCGCACCATGAGAGACGGCGTCCCGGAATTGCGCACCTCGAGGTGCCGCGGACCCTTCCCGGTCGTGAGCGGCGGGGCTGCGGAAAACCCGCCTTCGGCGTCGCCGAGCAGAACCGTGACGGAGTCGGCATCGAAGTTGGCGATCGCCATGTCGGTGCGTCCGTCGCGATTCATATCTGCAACCGCAAGCGCCGTGGGCTGGCTACCGGCAGCCAGCTCACGGGACTTCCGGAACGTGCCATCGCCGGCGCCAATCCAGGTAGCCACCGTGTTCCAAAACTTGCTGGTCACGGCAATATCGGGAATGCCGTCGTTGTTGAAATCGGCGGCCGCGACCGCAGAGGGCTCCGAAGCCGTCTCGAAGTCGAGACGCCTGGGAAAAGACCCATCGCCGACGCCGAGCAGGATGTTCAACCCGCCCGCGCCGCCATCCGTCACCGCGATGTCGGTGAAGCCGTCGCCATTGAAATCGGCTATCGCGAGCGCCGTCGGCTTTTCGCCTGTTGCGATCCTGGCCGGCTCTCCGAACGAGCCGTCCGCGCCACCAAGAAGGACCGTCACCGATCCGCTGTTCGCATTGGTGACCACCAGATCGGCGCGGCCGTCATTGTTCAGGTCGGCCAGCGCGATCACCTCCGGATTCGCTCCGGCCGGGTATGTCCTGGTGCGGTCGTATTTTGCCGGCTGCTTGCCGTCGACCAGAATCGTCACCTCGGAACTCGAGGCCGGCGCTCCGTCCTGCGCCTCGCTCCACGCGACGGCACGGAGCGAATGAAGGCCGACCGAAAACAGGCTCGTCTGCCACGTGGCGACGCCGCGGTCGTTGTAGGTGGTCGCGCCGAGGGGAGTGGCGCCATCGAAGAAGGTCACTTTCGTTCCGGCGTTCGCCTTTTCTTCGGATCGCACCAGCAAGGTGACGGGTTGGCCGAGCCTGACCGGCTTCGATCCGGATGTGACCTCGAGCGACAGCCGTGAGACGGGAGCCATTGTCTGCCCCCACGCCCCTGCCAGAAGAAAAAGACCGCAGCACAGTACTGCGCCGCACCGAATCGAGAATCCGAATCGCATGAACCCCTCCCTAACTCAGGAATCAGAACCGCCTTGGAATTGTTGGATGTACCCTCGGAGTGACCGTCCAGCCACTGACATTCGCCCCGTTACCCTTTGGCCTCGATCACTCTCTGACACCCTTTCCGGGGAATGTGTCATGGGAGCATAGTGCGGGCGGAGACCACCCTAATTGAAGTGAATCGACGTTAATCGGGCGTTACTCCGGCGTAACTGCTTGCAGAAGCTTATGGAAACAAAGACCGAGGCGAAACTTCGGGACATGGCGGTGCAGGGGAGTTGGCTATTCCGGAGGGTATCCGAGGTTTCGCATCCAGCCGGGCTCGTGTCACAGTCATGAGCGAATCGCACAACCTTGAGGGTTGGCCCTCAGCTTGCTTTTGTTCCCCAGCAGCGTTTGTCTCTGCGAATTCGCTCGATTGCAAGAGGAGAGAACCGGGCGGCGCGGGGCCTAGCGTCACATGAAAGCGATTTGCCGGCTGTTATCGCTGGGAATTCTCTGTGTCTCGCTCTCGATGGCAGGACAGGTCGAGCGGCACCGAGTGTCCACCGTCGCACTCATCCTTCGATTCGAGGAGGACGAGTCGCTGGCCTGGTTGGAGGCCGTGACCCATGGCCTGGAGCAGATCATCGAGCCGACGGGGGTGGAGTTTGACCCGCGGTTCCACAATCAGCTCACAACCGGCCAGATCTCGGAGAACTGGTGGTGGTGCGGTTCAAAGGCAGGCGCCAGGCCGATCGCTCGGCACGCACTCTCGAAGGCGGTCCTTTGGGCGCCGCCCAGATCACCGATGGTGTCATCCTGCCGTTCATCGAGGTGGACTGCGAACCGGGTATGACCTGATCTCGCAGGAACTGGCTTGGCGCGACGACGCATGGAAGGCTCTCAAGTTTGGGCAAGCCATCGCCCGGGTCGTCGCCCAGTCATGAGTTCGAGCCGAGACAATTGTGGCTATTCGAGACCGCAATCGTCCGCATCTGCACGCGCTTCCCGCTGACACTGCGCCACGCTGGTGTATAGTGGCCGTGGAGGTTGCGGATGGCGCGCGATGTCTTCATTACTGAAGCAGTGCGCACGCTGATCGGGCGCGGGAGGCAAGACGGCGCATTACACGGCATCCACCCAGTGGACTTGCTGGCTCGTACGCTCGATGGTTTGGTGACGCGGGCCGGCGTGGAGAAGCGCGAGGTTGACGACATCATCGCGGGATGCGTGACGCCGATTTACGATCAGGGCTCGAACGTGGCGCGTCTGGCGGCGCTCAAGGCCGGCTTCCCAATCGAAGTTCCGGGTGTTCAGCTCAACCGCTTCTGCGGATCGGGCCAGCAGGCGGTGCACTCGGCGGCGCAGGCGATCGCGGCGGGAGATGCAGAGCTGGCGATCGGCTGCGGCGTCGAAATGATGAGCCGGGTCGCGATCGGCAGCGATTCGAACATCGGACCTGAATTTCGCGAAGCGTTTCCCTACGACATCCTGCACCAGGGCGTTTCCGCGGAACTGCTGGCCGGGCGATGGAAGCTGAGCCGTGCCGCGCTCGACGACTATTCCGCCGGGAGCCATGCGCGAGCCGCCGCCGCGGCGCACAATGGATGGACCTGCCGCGAGCTGATTCCAATGGATGAGCTGGCCGCAGATGAGGGCGTGCGAGCGAATGTGGATCGCGCGAGGATGGCCGCGCTCCGGCCGGTGTTCCGCGAGGGCGGAGTGATCACGGCCGCAAACTCCAGCCAGATTTCGGACGGCGCAGCGGCGGTGTTGCTGGCTTCAGGCCAGAAGGCCGACGCTCTCGGTCTGCGCAAGCGCGCGCGGATCGTAGCGCGGGTCGTGGCCGGAACCGATCCGGTGCTGATGTTGACCGGCCCTATCGAGGCAACGCGCAAAGCGCTTCTGCGCAGCGGCCTCGACGCCGGCGATATCGACGCGTTCGAAGTCAACGAAGCGTTCGCCAGCGTTGTACTGGCCTGGGCAGCGGAAGTACGCCCGCCGCTGGAGCGGGTCAACATCCAGGGCGGTGCGATCGCCCACGGCCATCCTCTCGGCGCCACCGGCGCGGTGCTCATGACGAAGCTCCTTCACATCCTCGAACGCACCGGCGGCCGCTACGGCCTTCAAACCATGTGCATCGGATTCGGCATGGGCACGGCAACCATTATCGAGCGACTGGATTGAGCCAAATCGCGGGATGGCCCGTGGGCCGCGGCGGCCTGCCAGATTCCATTTTCATTCTCCGTTGCGCCGACCCAGCCTGCTCTCCAGGCCGGCCTTCACTGCCGGCCATTC
>JBOGMR010000123.1:0-5582 GCA_050746825.1 Bryobacteraceae bacterium
CGGATGGCCTGAGGCGGATCGTAGGAGCTGTTCGAGTCGGCGTGGATGTCGATGGCGTCACCGAACGTTTTGCGGACGAGCGGGATGAGCTTGTCGGTGCGTCCGGGTGAGGCGTCGGCATTTCGACTCATGCGTCCGCCGGCGCGGAACTTGAGCGCGCGCGCTCCGGACTGGCCGATCAGTTTGCGCAGATATTCGACCTCCTGCTCGGGCGTGGAATCGCGCCGTCCGCTGGCAACGTAGATGGCGACGTCCTGCCGCAAGATGTCGCCGAGAAGCGCGCCCATCGGCTTGGCGGCGATGCGGCCGAGCATGTCGAGGATCGCGAACTCGACCCATGCTTGCGGGCTCCAGAGCGCCAGCCCGTAGAGTTTGTAATTGTCGGCGTGGCGATAGAGTTCCCAGAGGAGGTCTTCGAGATTGCGCGCGTCCTTTCCGATGAAGAACGGAAAGACGAGCTGCTTGAGGATCTTGTCGAGGTAGTCGGCACGCGGAGGGTTGGTGAGCGAAATGCCTTCGGCGCCGTCTTTGGAGCGGACATGGACGAAGTACTCGCGGTCTTTCTTGAGCAGGCGCAGAGAGTCGATGATAACGGGAGATTTGAAGAGGTTGGATTTGAGGACGGGGAGCGCGGCGGCCCGGTCGAGGGCTTGGCCGGTAGGGGATGCGCCGGTTCCGTTTCGTCGCGACTGAGCGGCGGCGAGCGCGGCGCTGCCGAGAGAGCCGCCGATGAGGGTGCGTCGGTTGACAGACATGGAGTGCTCCTTGGATATTGTATTGAGTTTGGGCCGGCGTTGCTAACCGGATTGCTCGCGGGCGCTGTTGCCGGCAAAGAAGGCGTCGTGCATGAGACGGCTGCGGCCGTGTTCGAGGCCGGCATCGCGGGTGATGGCGATACGGGCGTCGAGGAGCGAGTCGGGTGTGACTGCGACGCCCGGCGCGACTTCGATCCTGATGAGGTTGTCCCCGCGGTTCGCCTCCGGAGTCATCTCCCGGAGGCTGCTGCACTGGTAGCAGCGGCCGGTCTTGTTGATGAGCTGGCAGAGACCGTCGAAGGCGGCGATCATCGAGGCCCGTGCGGCGGAGAGGCGATGACGGCTTACCGGCTCGGAGACGCCAAGAATCTGAGCGGCCTCCTGAGCGCTGAAGCCGAAGACCTCGCGAAGCAGCAGTGCAGCCTGCTCTTCGGGCGGGAGCGTCCGGCCGATGCAGGTGAAGCAGAAGGCGATGTGCTCGCGGAGCTCGAAGCGGAAGTCGGGGCGGGTGACGAGGGCCTGTAGGGCGCCGATTTTTTGAGGGTCGGCGACGGTTTCCTCCTCGCCTGCAAGCTGCGCTTCGACGCGCCAGCGTTTGCGGCTGCGCAGGTGGTCAAGGCAGGCGTGGGTGGCGATGCCGTAGAGCCAGGTTCGGATGGAGGATTCGCCGCGATAGGAGCCGACGCTTTGGATGGCGCGGATGAAAACCTCCTGGACGAGATCCTCGGCGTCCTGCCGTTGCGCGACCATGCGGAAGATGTAGGCGAAGAGAGCGGGGCGATGCGGCTCGATCAACTCTTCGAGAGCGGCGCGGTCGCCTTGGCGCGAGCGGTGGATGAGGCCGGCGTAAGGAGACATTGCCTAGTTGTCGAGCACCTGGCGGACTTTCAGGGCGAGCTGGTCGGGAGTGAACGGTTTTTGCAGAAAGGCGATGCCGGCTTCGAGGGCGCCTTGGAGCACGATGGCGTCGTCGGTGTAGCCGGACATGAACAGCACGCGCATGGAGGGACGATCCTGGTGGAGGCGTTCGGAGAGTTCCCGGCCACTGATCTCCGGCATCACGACATCGGTGAGAAGGAGCGCGATCGGGCGGTCGTACTCGCGACAGATTTTCTGGGCGATGTGACCGTCGGAGGCTTCGAGGATCGTGTAGCCCTGGCGCCGCAACATCTCGCGGATCATTCTCCGCACACCGGCTTCGTCTTCGACCAGCAGGATGGTTTCGACGCCGCCCTTCACGGCCACCGCCATGTCGGCCGTTGCTAAGGCAAGGTCAGCCTCATCGCGGAGCTTCGGGAAGTAGATCTTGAAAACGGTGCCGACTCCGACTTCGCTGTAGACCCAGATCAGTCCGCCGGACTGTTTGACGATGCCATAGACGGTCGACAGTCCGAGCCCGGTGCCCTTGCCGCCCTTGGTGGTGAAGAACGGCTCGAAGATCCGGCTTCTGGTGATTTCATCCATGCCGGCGCCGGTGTCGCTGACGGCGAGCATGACGTACTGGCCGGGCGAGCAGTTCAGATGGGTGCGCGCGTAGGCCTCGTCGAGATGAACGTTGGAGGTTTCGATCACGATGCGGCCGCCGCTGGGCATGGCGTCGCGGGCGTTGACGACCAGGTTGAGCAGCACCTGTTCCATCTGGCTCTGATCGACGCGGACCTTGCCGAGGTTGACGCTCATGTTGGTGACCAGCTCGACGTCTTCGCCGATCACGCGGCGGAGCATGCGGTCGATGTTCGCGACGAGGGCATTCAGATCGGAGGGAACGGGCTGGAGGATATGGTGACGGCTAAAAGCCAGAAGCTGGTTGGTGAGCGCGGCGGCGCGGTTGGCGGCCAGGAGAACTTCGGCGGCGCTCTCGCGCAGCGGGTCGTCGGGCTTCATGTCCTCGACCATCCACTGGGTGTACCCGGTGATGACGGTGAGCATATTGTTGAAATCGTGCGCGACGCCGCCGGCCAGGCGGCCGATGGCTTCCATCTTTTGCGCCTGCCGAAGTTGGGCTTCGAGGTGCTTTCGCTCGGTGACGTCGCGGGCGATGCCGAGAACGGCAACGGGCCGTCCACGATCGAAAATGAGTCGCGTGCTGACTTCGAGCGAGATGTGGTTTCCGGTTTTCGAGATGATTTCGAGCTCGTAGGTGGTGGTAGGATCGCCGCCGATTTTGCGTGCGATCATTTCCAACGCGAGCTGCTGGTGCTCTTTCACGACGACGTCCCGCAGATTGAGCTTCATGGCTTCGCTACGGGTGTAGCCGCTCACGAATTCACCGGCGGGGTTTAGCGAAGTGAAATTGCCGTTCAGATCGTGGGTGTAGATAATGTCGTTAGCGTTTTCGAAAATCCCGCGGTAGCGCTCTTCGCTGGAGACGAGCGCGTGATCGGCGATGTAGCGTTCGGTGACGTCGCGCGCGCTGACAATCAGACCGCTGAGGTGAGGGTTGTCGGTGCGCGTGCTGCTAACCAGCTCGAGGACTCTCCAGGATCCATTCTTGTGACGGATTCGCCGCTCGACGGCAGGGTGGACGCCGGGCTTGGCGAGCGCCTTAGCGAACTTCTCCTTGGCGTCGGGGATTTCGTCGGGGTGCATCAACGCGAAGCCGTTTACGTTTATCAGTTCATCGGGATCGTAGCCGAGTACGCGGCGCACCGACGGACTTTGGTAACGAATCACCCCGTCGGGACCGACGATCGTAATCACATCCGAGGCGCTTTCGGCGAGAGCACTATGCAGATGAGCCTGATGGCGCACATCGGCCAAAGCGCGCGCGCATTCGAGGACGGCTGCAATGGCGCTGCGGGCGCCGTCCGGTGCATTCTCAACGGCAGACAACTGGCTCTCGATGTCGCTTACGGAAACACCGCTGTCGATTTGCTCCAGCGCTCTGGAGATTAGTTCGAGCACTGAATCGGCGGTCATTCAGAAATTAGTGTATAGATTAGCATGGGTGGGAACGATCTAGGTGCAGTTGCCATTCGAGCTACGCGACGCGTTAGAGGACGAGGCGGAGGGGAAGGACCTGACGCGGGCTGTGGCGGAGCTGTCGGCGCGATACCGGTGCGAGAGCGGGCTTGCAAGCTCAGTCCCCGCGGAGTTGGAGTGTCTGGCGTATGCGGCGGTGCGCATGCCGGCCACATATGCAGCTATCCGGGCGGCGCTTGGGGAATGGAAGCGCAGAGCAATGGCTCCGAGTGTGCAGAGCTTGCTCGATCTGGGAGGAGGTACAGGCGCGGGAATGTGGGCGGCGGCCGCGGTTTTCCCGGGAATCGAGCGGATCACGTTGATCGAGCGGAGCCGTCCCTGGATTGCGATGGGACGAAGACTGGCGGAGCGGGCGGAACACATGGCCGTGCGGAACGCGGTGTGGTGCGCGGCCGATTTGCGAGGCGCGCCGGCGATGGCGCCGCATGACGTGGTGGTATGCGCGTACGTGCTGGGCGAGTTGGATGCGGAAGCGGCGCGGCTGGTGCTTCGGGCGGCGTGGAATGCGACGGCTCAGGCGCTTGCGGTGATCGAGCCGGGAACGCCAAAGGGATTCGCGCGCCTGCGTGAGCTGCGGGATGAGTTGATCGCGGCGGGCGCGCATCTGGCGGCGCCGTGTCCGCATGATCGCGCGTGCCCTTTGGCAGGGGACGACTGGTGCCACTTCGGGCAGCGGGTGGAGCGGACGTCGCTGCATCGGCGGCTGAAGGGCGGATCGTTGGGGCACGAGGACGAAAAGTTCTCGTATGTCGTTGCCGCGAAAGTGGCGGCAGAACCCGTGGGCGGGCGGGTAATTCGGCATCCGTGGATAGAGAAGGGAAGGATCGATCTGAAGCTGTGTACGGTGGAGGGCCTGCGCGATGAGCGCGTGGTGCACAAAAATTCCGATGGCGACCGGTGGCGGCGCGCACGGCGCGTGGAGTGGGGGGACGAGTGGTGAACTCAGGCCTGATCGTAGGTATCGAGATACAAGAGGCTGTCGTGGTCGATGAGTGCGACGCGGAATTTGTTTAGCCAACCGTTGCGGCCGAGGACATTTTTTCGGAAACCAGGATCCCGAGCGAAGAACACTGTGCTGGTGACTGTGAATCCGAGGACCTCGAGGTCGATTTCGAAGCCAAATGCGGCAAACTTGTCGCCGGTCGCAGCAACGAAAAAGCGTGGCTGACCACTCTCTGTCGCCAAGCCAAGCCGCTCACCGAAATCGCGCTCGAACAGACAATACTGGGCTCCTGTGTCGAGGTGTGCCTTCAGATCGACGCTGCGTGCGCCTAACGAAAGAACAACGGGCACCTGAATTGAGTCACTGTAGCTGTGTCTTTGTCTAAATGGTAGGCGATAGATCAAGACTACCAGCCCGCGAATGGCAAGGGATCGGCCGGGTCCATATGCACAACAAAGGGCCGTGAAATACCACGCGCGTCGGCAGCCCGAAAAACTGTTTGGCCATCGTCAGCAGCAGCAATGAGCTGATCACCATCCAGCGCGACCCATTTGTCCGCGTACTCTTTACGGTGGTCGTGAATCCACTTCATTTCTTTCGTGCGGTCAATGTACGGAACACGGCGCACCAGTGGTGTGGGCTTGGGTGAAGTTCTCGCGACGCCGGTGTGATCCATCTGCCTGGCCACGTCTTCAGCGTAACATGCCGCCGGGGTACGCTTCCTTCACTTGACGGCGATGACGGAGACCTGCTCGAGGCCCGGCCAAACGCCGGAAGCGCGGCGCGTGCGCTCGACGGGCGGGAGCGGGGCGACAGTAGTTCGCGTGGGCGGGGCGGCGGTGAAGTATTTTCCGTAAACACCGTTCATTTTGGCAAATTCGTCGAGGTTGTCGAGGTAGACG
>JBOGMR010000124.1:0-6659 GCA_050746825.1 Bryobacteraceae bacterium
CGGCGGAGGAGCCGCGGGCCGCTACCGGGGATTCAAACTCGCGGCACATTCCGAAGCAGAAACGGCGAAGGCGCCCGAGGTGTGCGGCGTGAAATTCGGAAGAAAGGACTGGACAGATGAAAAAACATGTGAAAAAGCGGACCGGGAGAATTATTTCATCCCTCGCGTTCGGGGTCATTCTGGCGGCCACGTATTTTGGGAGGGAATCTAACGCTCAAAGTCCCGCCAATCGGTTTCCAGCGGAAATCTCCTCTCAAAATCTGGCTTTGACGGCCGACGGCCTGCTGCTGGCCGTCGTGAATCCGGACAATGACAGCGTCTCATTTTTCGACGTTCGCAACGACCGCAATGTGAAGCTGGCCGAGCTGCTGGTCGGTATCGAGCCGAACGCGGTCACCTTTAATCCCGCGGGAACCAGAGCCTATGTCGCCAACACAGTGAGCGGCACGGTTTCGGTGATCGCCGTGAACCGCGGTAGTTTCCAGGTGGCGCGCGTTCTCATGCACGTGGCCGTCGGCACAGAGCCGTACGCGCTGGCAATGACGCCGAACGGCACGAAATTGTATGTCGCGAACGCACGCTCGAATACGCTCTCGGTGATGGATCCGAACACCAACCGGGTGTATAAGACCGTAGACAACGTTGGAGCCGAGCCGCGCGGCCTCGCGATCAGTAATGACGGCGACGACGACGACAGCGACGAATCGGTTTACGTCACACAGTTTCTTGCCCTTCCGGTGGCCGTGGGCAGGCTGGATGGCGAAGATGACAGCAAGGTCGGCCTGGTGACGGTTCTGTCGGCCAATGACGATGCGATCACGCGCACAATTGTTCTCCGGCCTCTTGCGGACTCCGGGTTCAAGGCCGCCGGTGACGCGATCGCGCGCACAGCTCCACCGGCCACGATCACGGAAGAAAGCCTGCGATTCAACACGGGCGCCTACCCGAACCAGCTCAACAGCATCGCTGTTCGCGGGAACTTCGCATTCGTTCCCTCAACCGGCGCATCGCCGAACGGACCGCTCCGGTTTGACGTGAACACGCAGAGCTTGCTGAGCGTCATTGACCGCGGACGAAACCTGGATGCGGGCCGCACGATCAACATGCATCTCGCCGTGAAGAATCAGGCGGGGACGCCAAGGCTGTTCATCACCCAGCCGTGGTCGATTGCGTTTAAGACTCAGGGTGGTGAGGCCTTCGTGGTGAGCGCCGCCAGCAATACGGTGGTCAAAGTGAACGCCGACCCGACGACCGGCCAGCCGCTGGTGCTGCCCGACCCTGCGGACCGCTCCAAAGTGCTGCATATCCGGACCGGCAAGAACCCGCGCGGCATCGTGGTGAACGCGGGCGACACGCGCGCCTACGTCATGAACTACATCTCGCGCGATGTCACGGTCATCGATCTGACAAGCGCGCCCGAAAAGGTGCTCGCAACCATGCGCTCGGCCGCGCTGCCCGCCGCCGGGACGCTCGAGGACACGGTGCTGATCGGCAAGGATCTGTACAACACCTCGATCGGCGAATTCGATCCCGCCACGCCGGGCGGCAGCCCGATTACGGGCCGCATGTCGAACAACGGCTGGGGTTCGTGCGGAGCCTGCCATCCGAACGGCCTCAGCGATAACGTCGTGTGGATCTTCGGCGCAGGTCCGCGGCGCACGATCTCGCAGCACGTCGATTTCGACATCACCGATCCGAATAACCAGAAGGCCTTCAACTGGTCCGGAATTTTCGACGAAGAGGAGGACTTCGAGGGCAACATCCGCGGCACGTCGGGAGGCGCGGGCCTCATCGTCCAGGCCGATGGAGTGACGGCCGATCCGGCCCTGGCGGCCTTCGGGACCGCCAACAAGGGCCGCCGCCAGTTGCGCGTCCGGGGGGTGGGCGCCTGGGATGCGATCCGCACCTACATTCAGATAGGCATTCGTCCGCCGATTTCTCCGCTGTCCAAGCAGGATCCGGACGTCATCGCCGGCGAAGAAATTTTCCGGCAGAACAACTGCCAGCAGTGTCACGGCGGAACTCAGTGGACCAGCAGCAGGATTGTCTCGCCAGTGGCGGCAGGCGACCTGTCGAATGGCCAGATCATCGGCCAACTCAAGAAGGTGGGTACGTTCGACGCGAGCATCAAGACCGAAATCCGCCAGAACGCCGCCGCGCCGCTCGGTCCGGACGGCTTCGTGCCGCCTTCGCTGCTCTCGCTATTCGCGTTCCCCAGGACGTTCTTCCATAACGGCTCGGCCGACTCGCTCGAGGCCGTCATGAACAACGTCGAGCACCGCGTGCAGGGGACCGGCGGCGTCGACCTGCTCGAAGATCCGGAGCAGCGGCGCAAATTGATCCGCTTCCTGTTGTCGATCGACGCGGCGTCAACGCCAATCTACCCGTAAAGACCACTCCCTCACGGTCGTGGCTCGGTAACTGTTGATGAGCCGCGACCGTGAGGGACCGTGTCCGCTGTGATATGTTGGGGCCGCATGGCTCAATTGCCGTCAACTCAGGAAACGGTGCAGCGCGATACAGGAGGTGCGGGCGCGAGACGTTGGGTGATCATCGCGCTTCTCGGCCTCGGAATCATCATCGCCTACATCGATCGCATCAACTTGTCGGTCGCCCTCGCGACCCCCGACTTCAAGAGCCTGTTCCGCCTCACCGATCAGGATCGCGGCAACCTGAACGCCGCATTCTTCTGGTCCTACGCGTTCCTGCAGATTCCCGCCGGCTGGGTCGTCGACAAGTACGGCGTCAAATTTCCTTACGCGATCAGCTTTCTCACCTGGAGTCTGATCTCGGCGGCGACGGCGATGTGCACGTCCGTCTCGCAGCTTTTCACTGTGCGGTTTGTTCTCGGCGTGGGCGAGTCGGTCGCAACGCCCGCGGCCATGCGGTGGATCCGGTTCCACTTTGCGGAAAAGGAGCGCGGCTTCGCGGTCGGCGCGTACATGGCGGGAACGAAGATCGGGCCCGCGATCGGAGGAGGGATCGCGGCCTGGCTGATCGCCCTGTATGGATGGAAGGCGATGTTCGTCATACTCGGACTCGGCTGCCTTCTCTGGCTGATCCCCTGGCTCACCTTGGTCAAGAACGACGACCGGCAGATCGAGAAAGCAGCCGCGGCCAAGTCCGGCGCTGCGAGCGTGCCTTTTGGCCGTATCATGGCGAGCCCTGTGATCTGGGGGACGATCATCGGCACGTTCTGCTACATGTACTTCGTCTACTTCTGCATGACGTGGATGCCCGCGTACTTCGTGGAGCGCCGCGGCCTGTCGCTCGTATCGATGGGTTGGTACAACGGGTTCAGCTTCGGCGGCATGGCCATCGTCGCGGCCGCCGCGGGTTGGTTTGCCGACCGCCAGATCGCGCGGGGCGGCAATCCGGTCAAGGTGCGCAAGGGATACACCATCGCGGGTCTCCTGATGGCGTCCACGGAAGTCATCGGCGGGCTTGCCGAATCTGTCGACGTGGCGCTGTTCTTCGCCGTATTCTCACTCAGCGGGCTTGGCCTCGCCACCGCCAATTACTGGGCGCTCACCCAAACGCTCATCCCGGGCGGCGCGATCGGCCGCATCGTCGGAATCCAGAATTGCGCCGCGAACCTTCCGGGAATCGTAGCGCCGATCCTCACGGGTTGGCTCAAAGAGAAAACGGGAAGCTACGACGCGCCCATGCAGGCGATCTGGTTCTTTATGATCCTGGGAGTGGCGGCGTACATCTTCCTCGTGCGCGAAAAGTACGCGCCAAAATCGATATGAAGAAAATAATTGTGCTGACGGCCGCGGTGACCTGCGCGCTCACCATCCTGGCAATGTGGAGTTTCGGTTGGGCGACGCTGCCCTCCAGCGTGAAACTCGAGAACGCGCGCGTCAAAGTAACGGAGGTGACGTATCCGCCCGGGACTCCCCGCGACCGGTACATCCGCGCCTCCGACCAGGTGATCGTCTTCCTGGATGAATCCCGCTACGAACGGGTGGACTCAAAAACCAAAGAGAAGACGGTGCGCGAGCGCAAAGCCGGCGAGGTGATCTGGCATGACAAGGGCGAGGACGCGCCGCAGTTGACCAATCTTGGGACGCGGCCCTACCGGACGCTAGTCGTCGAGCTGAAGTAAGTCTGGCGCGACCCATCCCGCGCGGGCGCCGGTGGAACGCACCACGTCGAAGCTGTAGTAGTCGCGCCAGAGATCGCTGCGGCTGCCGTAGGCTTCGAGCAGGCGCGGCAGCGATGGGTCGACGCGAACGAAGCGGCGAATCACGCCGATCCAGAACCGCGTGAGCGTTTCGTGGTACCCGCGGGTGGCGGTGTTGGGCGTTCCGGTGCATTCGTTGTAGTGCATGATGCCCGCGCGCATTCGATTGAGCGCGTCTTCGGCGCTGAATCGCTGCAGGTGCCAGAAGGCTACCGAAAGGTGCGCGCGATGAGTCCACTGTTTCACGTCGAGCGTTCCCTCTTCAAACGCAGCCACCAGAGCGGGAAGATCTTTTGAATCCATAGCTATCTTGCATTTTAGCTTATCATAATAAGTATGGATACGCTTTCTCCTGAGGATTCCAAAGTGCTCGGGCTGCTGATGGACCGCGGCCGCATGTCCTGGTCCGGCCTCGCCAAGCAGCTCGGCGTGACTCCTCCCGCCGCAGCCGATCGAGTCCGGCGCCTCGAACAGCGCGGTGTAATTCGCGGCTACGCGGCGTTGCTCGATCCGGAAGCCGTGGGCTGCGCTTTGACCGCGTTTGTGTTTGTGACGCTCGCCAGGCCCCGGGACCGCGGCGCATTTCTAAAGCTGATCGGGCGCCTGGATGAGGTGCAGGAATGCCACGACGTCGCCGGTGACGACGACTACCTGCTGAAAATCCGCTGCGCCGGAACGCGCGAGCTCGACAACCTGATCAGCCGCAAGCTGAAAGCCTTCAGCGGAGTGGTCCGGACACGCACGACGATCGCCATGGGGACGATCAAAGAATCGGTTCGGCTGCCGCTGCAGTAAGCCTGCCGCTTTTCTGCTGCGGGGCGGCGGCAGCAGCTTCAGCTCCTCTACAGCTTTACCTCCCAGCCCTTGCGATAGGCCGGCTTGATCCACTTCGTCGCGTCTCTGTTATTGGTGAACTCGCCCTTGTGGTTATCCCACATCAGCTTGCCATCGTAATGCACGGCTGCCGCGCCGAGCACGAGCCACTCCGTGTAGCGCCCGGCGATGCTGAAGTTCGAGCAGGCCGGCGCTCCGCCCTTGCAGGCGCGAACCCAATCGCGCGCGTGCGCGGCGTGATTGGAGCCCGTGCTCGCTCCGGGTGAACGCTGCAAGTAGGGCGCGGGCAACTTGTATTCCGCCCATCGGGAGCCCGGCAGCAGACCGACGCCCTCGCCGCGGCCGCTGGCGCCCAGGTAGCCTTTCGATCCGACGAAGATGCTGTTGTAGCCGCTTCCCTGACGACCCCCGCGCCCCGCGCTGCCAGCACCGCCGGTGCCACCGGGGCCGGCTGGCGCGCTGCGGGCGGCAGCCTGCACTCCGCCGCCCGAGCCCGGCGTGAATCCTCCCTGACCGGACGCCGGACCGACCTGCGGACCCTGGCCCGGGATCTTTCGCGCTTCGCCAGGCGTCATCCCGGGCGGCGTGTAGGCATCGCCGCCGGCGTGGTGGTACCAATAAATCGTGACGGGAGGCATGCCTGGCCGGGCGCCAAACTCGTACTTGATCGTCAACTCGTCCGGGAAGGTAAACGGAGGAAGCGAATCCTTCTTGATGCACTCCACGCTCACCAGGAACTGCGGGTCCAATTGAAGCGCCCAGTTCGCGGGACCCAGGATGTGGATGCCCCAATCGCCGATCAGGCTGCTGCCGAAATCGTAAAAGCCGCGCCAGTTGAACGGCAGGTAAAAGCCAAAATTCTGCTGGCCCCCGCCCCCACGGCCGCTGCGCGCATTCCGCTCTTCGACAAAAGCCTTGTACTCCTGGTCGCCCGCGGTAAACGGACGCGCCGCGGCGCCGCCCAGCCACAAATCCCAATCCAGCGTTTCGGGAACGGCCGCGGGCGCCGGAATTTTCGTCATCCCCTGCGGCCAACTGGGCCGGCCTGTCCAGGCGTGCACTTCTCTTACTTCGCCGATTTCGCCGGACCAGAAGATCTCACACGCCACGCGCGTTGCATCGTGCGAGTAGCCCTGGTTGCCCATCTGGGTGGCGACCTTGTACTTCTCCGCCGCCTGCGTCAGAAGACGGGCTTCCCACGCGGTGCGGGTCAGCGGTTTTTCCACATAAACATGCTTGCCGAGCTGCATGCAGGCCAGCGCACAGGCGGTGTGCATGTGGTCCGGAGTACCGATGATGACCGCGTCGATGTCTTTGCCTTTCTTGTCAAGCATCTGGCGGAAGTCTTTGAATTTTGCCGCGTTGGGGAAGCGCTCGAACGATTGCTGCCCGCGAGCCCAATCCACATCCGCCAGGGCCGTGACGTTTTCCGTTCCGGCGTGGGCCTGCCTCAAATCCGAGGCGGGCTGTCCGCCCGCACCGATCGCGGCGAGGTTGAGCTTTTCGTTGGGGGATTTGTACCCCAGGGCCTTCAGCGACGGCACACTGCCAAATCCACCGTGCGGGACGGCGCCTGCCAGCAGGGCTCCGTAAAAGAAGTGGCGTCTCGAAAACTGTTCGTATGACATTGCTATGGTCC
>JBOGMR010000125.1:0-2961 GCA_050746825.1 Bryobacteraceae bacterium
CCCTTGGACGATTCAAACCGCAGAATCTCATCGCTCCCGAGAGCCACTTTGCTCCACAGTTCGGAGCGCTCCCGATCGACCAGGAAAATGCTGGCGCGATCGCACTCGAGCAAGTGAGTCGCTTCGCGGGCCACCAGGTCGAGCAGCACGTCGAGATTCTGCTCCGTGTTCATTTTCTGGCAGAGTCGAAGAATGGCGTTGAGCTTCTGGTGGAAACGGCCCTCGGACGGACCCGACGCGGGTGACATGGTAATCGTCAGTGTATCGAATAACGGCACCGGTGTCCAAAGGCTGGACAGGCCTGTCCATTATGTGGTCACCCTGCCGGAACCGCGGGAGAAGGGCGAAAAGCATCCAAACATGTACACCGCATAGACACGGTCACAAAAACCGAGCCTCTGCTCTTTTCGAAAAACTCTGAAAATCTTGGGATTTATTCAAAGCGCGTGACTGGCACGCGGCTTGCCCATGCGTGGAAGGGCACGGAGGACAACCTCAAAATGTTAAGCGCCGCCGGAACCCGGAGGAGGAACGGACCGGCGGCGCTTGAGGTTGAACTGCTCCGCATTCTTGCGAATGAATCGCAGAGAAATGAAAAGTTTGGCGCAGCTCGACATTAATATCTTGACACTACTACCGGGTGGCTGATAGGCTCGAAACTGGCTCTGCAAAGTTAGCGAGGCGACGCCTCCACGCCACGCATCGGTTCCGCGAGCCGCGGACGCAGGCCGCTCCTGCGCTTTTCGCTTTCGGCAGCTCCCGCATGGCCTATGTTCACGCGCAGTCGTATGTTCATTTTCGGCACCGCGCTCACTCCGGTCGTCCTCGTATTGGGCGGATCTATGACGATGGAGTACATGGACAAATCCGGGTGGCGTTTTTTCAACACGGGAAAATCGATCGTCACGACGCTCAGCGGGCTGGCCAAGGCGATCGAGGCGCGCGACGCTGGAGCGGTTGAGAGCTTTTACGCAAGCGACTACACCGGTTCGCGGTTGGGCCTGGCAAAGCTCGATCAAGCCGCCGAGAGAGACGGAATCCGGAGGCTGCTGTTCCACTCGGACGGCCCAGCGCTGGACCGGAACGCGGCTGTTGCCGAGTGGCGCACCTACCTGGAGGGCTTCGAGTCGATTGAGGAAGCGGGGCTGCACGTTCACCGGCTCGAAAAGTGGGATTCCGGCGGCGAGTGGATCGCAAGCATCCGTTTCGAAGTAATCGGCAAGCCCAAGGGCGCGCCGGAATCGGGTATCGATCGCGCGTATATCCGGATGAAGTTCAAGTCCGGCGCGGGCGGTCTGAAGGTTCAAGAAGCGTCGCTCATCGAGGGCGATCGCGTCATCGCGCAGAAGCCGCACTTTACGGATGTCGCAAAAGCGGCCGGCGTTGACTTCGAAAACCAATACTATCCGCCGTTCCTGACCGAGCCGCTGCGGTTCGGGATGATCCGCTACGGCCCGGGCGGAATCAGCGCGGTCGATTACGACAACGATGGCTGGTACGACCTGTTCATTCCCGACGGAGTCGGCTCGAAGCTGCTGCGAAATCGCGGTGATGGAACGTTCGAGGACGCTACCGCCAAAGCCGGGCTCCAGGGCCTTGACGGTGTGAGCGTGGGCTTATTCGCCGACTACGATAACGACGGCTTCAAAGATTTCTTCGTCAGCCGGACCTTCCAACCGAATCAGCTTTTTCACAACAACGGAAACGGAACCTTCACGGACGTCACTATTAAGTCGGGGATTGGCGAGGACTGCTGCACCACCGTTGCGTCCTGGGCCGATTATGACAACGACGGATTGCTGGATTTGTACGTTGGGCGGTACCTCGATCCCCGGAAGGACATTCCGACTACTTTCTACGCGAGGAACGGCTTGGGAAACCAGCTCTACCGGAACAACGGCAACGGGACTTTCACCAACGTGACGGCGAAGGCGGGTGTGAGCGAGGGCGGCCTGTGCCTGGGTACGGTGTTCGGCGATTACGACGATGACGGTTATCCCGACTTGTATGTAGTAAACGATTTCGGCCGCAAGACGCTCTACCACAACAATCGCGACGGCACGTTCACGGACGTGACGGTGAAGTCCGGAACGCTGGCCTACGGCGCAGGAATGAGCGCGTCTATGGGCGACTACGACAACGACGGCAAGCTCGACATCTACTGCACGAACATCCGTTCGGAGCACGCCTGGTTCGCCGAGTCGCCCACCGTGAACCGCTACATGCTGAATTGCTGGAAGCAGGGTGTGTGGAAGACGGACATGCCGCTCTACTGGGAGGTTTTCAAACAGTCGGGCTTCGGCTTCGTGGGCGTGTTCCAGCAAATGGCATCGGGCAACACGCTGCTGCGCAACCGCGGCGATGGCACGTTTGAAGATACGACGTGGAAGGCGAATGCGAACCCGCTGGGCTGGTTCTGGGGCTCTTCGTTTGCGGACTTCGACAACGACGGCTGGCAGGATATTTATGCGGCGGACGGCTGGGTCTACAACGACAAGGGCGCCGAGATCGAGTTGGATTTCCTCAACAACGTGGTGAGCGAGCAGAAGCGTTATAAGACAGGGATATTTTTCGACCCGAAACACTTCGGGCGCGAGTCGTGGCACGGCTGGGAGAGGAACCGCCATCTGAGAAACAACGGGGATGGGACGTTTCAGGAGATCGGGCGCGCGGCAGGAACGGACTTGATTCGGAACAGCCGGGGCGTAGCGGTGGCGGATTTCTGGAACCGGGGCGCGCTGGACATCGCGGTTGCTGCGTCGGCCGATCGCCACGCGCTGTTGAAGAACGAGATTGGCGAGAAGCGAAACTGGCTCGCCGTCGAGCTGGCAGGAACGAAGTCAAACCGCGACGCAGTGGGCGCGCGGCTTTCGATCCAGGTGAAGGGCAAAGCGCAGATGCGCGAAGTGGTGCTGGGCGATGGCTACGGCTCGCAAAATACGCTGCGGCAGTACTTCGGGC
>JBOGMR010000126.1:0-7662 GCA_050746825.1 Bryobacteraceae bacterium
GTTGGAGTTCGAGGAAGTACAGAAGGTGCCGGCCACCCGCGATCCAGTTACTGAGCGTCACCGTGATCACCATGGGCGGATAGAACAGCGCCATCGTGAGGTTGCCATACACAGGCATTCCGCAATACGTGTAAGGATCCCAGAGCGGCAGTTCGCCGGCGCGGAATGCCTTCGCCATCACGTCCGCGAGCGGCAGATGGTAGTAGCGCAGATCCCACGGGATGACGAACCGGCCGGGCTCGAAAAGAACTTTCCGATAGAACAGCAGAAGCTGCGCGAGTAGAAGACCGTAGGGCGCCAGTCGGCCGGACATCCGGCGCTCAGAGCCTGTTCAGCCCTTCAGTCAGCTCGATGTACGTGCCCCACGGATCCGTGAAGAACGCAATGGCAATGGCCGGCGTCTTGCGGTACGGGATGTTGAATTTTACGCCCGCCGCCTCGAGCTTTTTACAGAACGCTTCGAGGTCTTTGACTTCGAAGCCGATGTGGTCGAGCGCTCGTCCCCGTGTGGGAGCGGTTGGAGTCTCCGACGGTGAGAACGTGAGATTGACGCCCGGCAAGTCAGCCGCCTCGAAGCGGCCGCGCTTGCCGCCCTTTGCGCCGAAGGTCTTTATGTACCAAGCCTTGGTGTCATCCACGGCGACATTGAAAAAGTGGATGTGATGGTTGACGATCGGGGCGGAAATCGACTTGTCCTCGGTAATTTCGACCCGGATGTCGTCAGGCGCGAGCAGGAACACCTGGCGGGCAGCCAGATTCTCCTGTACGATCCGCACGCCGGATTCCTTCCACTTCCTGAGATTCGCGTCGAGATCGGGAACCAGAAATCCGACGTGATGGACGACGCTGCCTTCGGTGCCGCCCGTCGGATCGCGTCTGGTGAGGAAGATCAGTACGCCCGGATATTTCATGACATCGGTGCGGCCGAACTTGACCGCCGCCGCGCCCAGGTGCTCGGTCCAGAATTTGGTGTGCGCCTCCACATCGCGGACGTTGAGATGCAGGTGTCCCATCGACACGCCGGCTTCGTTGGGCGCGGAGAGCTGCGCGCTGGCGGTAACAGCGGCGGCGAGCAGAAGAGCTGCGGTTTTCATGTCTCGAAGTAACGTAACACATCCGCGCGGGCGGCGCGCATTGCGTCGAGGAGAAGCACTGTGTCGATCGAATAGCAAAGATAGCGAACACCAGCGGCGAGCCATGCTCGGGCTTCATCAAGCGATTTTGTGAAGACGCCGGCGGCGACACCACGCTCACCGGCGCTCCGGGCGATGCGCGCGGCAGCCTCAAAGATCCGTGGGTGCATGATTTCTCCGGGGATGCCGAGACTTTGCGAGAGATCGTACGGTCCGATGAAGACAACGTCGATGCCTTCCAGCGCGAGGATGGAGTCGGCCGCCGCAATGCCCTCCGCACTTTCGATCTGAAGCACGAGCGCGGTCTCGCGCGCTTGTTCAAGAAACTCGGGAACCGCAAGCGCGGAAAAATCGGCGGCACGAACGAACGGGTTAAAGCCGCGGCGTCCGAGTGGATGAAAACGCGCCGCGGCGATCGCATCGCGCGCGGCTTCGACTGAGGCGATTTGCGGAACCTGGACGCCCGCCGCGCCCGAATCGAGCGCGTGTTGAATCATGGCGGGATCGTTGGCGGCAACACGGATCACGGGCGCAATACCCGCGGCCGCGGCTGCCCGCACGAGATTCGGCAACATAGGAGTGGCGATCGGAGCGTGCTCACAGTCGATGATGACGAAGTCCCAGCCCGCTAGTCCGGCGATTTCGACGGCTTCCGCACAGGGCAATTCACAGAACACGCCGGCAAGCGCGTTGCGCCTGTCGAGGGCATTAGAAAGGGATGTGGCGGCGAGTGTTCGTGGCAAGCAGCGGCTCCATATGCCATAATACGTTCTGGTGACCTCTCCAGCGATCCGAGCCACTCTTGTCAACGCACTCTGCGGCATTGTTTGCGAATCCCGGAAGCGGCGCACTCGGCAATTTCTACTCGGGCTTTCGGCCGATGAGCTGCAATACATCGCGGAGTTCCTCGGAAGCTGCATTCTCGAAGAGCAGCACCCCGGCCAGTGGAATCGCACGCGGCTGGCGAGTGCGATCCAGAGATTCGAGGAGTCGCGCGGGGCGGGTTCGCGAGGCCGTGAGCATCGCATGATCGTTCTGCTCGAGTACTTCCGGCGCTCGCACGAGGCTCCACTCGCTGCCGCGGCGCGAGCCTCCAACGTGTGATGAAGCTGGGAATCGGGCTGCTGCTCGCCGCTGCGCTGGGCGCGGTGGAAATTCCCGGCGCCATTTACTACAACGCCAGGATCGTGACCCTTTCGGCGAAGCTGCCGCGGGCCCAAGCCGTCGCTATCCAAGGCAACCGATTTCTCGCGGTCGGTTCGAATGATGAGATCCGTAAGCTTGCGGGCGAGAGCACGAGAAGCATCGACCTCGGCGGCAGGACCGTTCTGCCGGGCCTGAATGACAGTCATACGCACCCGATCACGTCGGCGCTGAGCGAACAGGAAGGGCCGATTCCCGTCATGAATTCGATTCCGGAGATTCAGGCGTACATCCGGAAGCTGGCTGCGTCGATGCCGCCGGATCGCGTGATCTTCGTTCCCAAGATTTACTCGACTCGCCTGAAAGAGCGGCGCTACCCGACGCGGTACGAAATCGACCAGGCTGCACCAGGCCGGCTCGCGATGACCGACAACGGGTACGCGTCGGTGTTGAATTCGACGGCGCTCGCCAAGCTCGGCATCACGCGTGACACACCCCCGCCGGCGAACGGCAAGATCATCAAAGACGCGAAGGGCGAGCCGACGGGATTGATCCTCGGAGCGCCACAGCTTCTCGGACCGCTGCGGCGGAGCAAGCCAACCACGCACGAAGATCGGATTTGGGCGCTGAAGGCGATGCAGAAGCGCTACAACGAGGCCGGCATCACCAGCACCATCGACCGGGGGCAAGGACCGGAAGGATTCCGTGTCTACCAGGAGTTGCGCGCTAAGGGTGAGTTGACCGTGCGTTCCTTCGTGACGTACACCATGTCGATCCTGGGAGCGCCGGCCGATGTCCGCCGGCAAATCGAACAGATTCCGTTCGTCACCGGAATGGGCGACGAGTGGTTTCGCGTGGGATCGCTGAAGACGGTCGCCGACGGCGGCATTCTGATCGGCACGGCGTACCTTCGCGAGCCCTACGGTGAGAACACAGCCGTCTACGGGTACACCGATCCGGACTATCGCGGTGTGCTGGCTGTGCCGCGCGAGAACCTGACCGAGATGGCGAAGACCGCCAACCGGCTGGGGTGGCAAATGACGGCGCACACGGCGGGTGGCGGCGCGACCGACGTCCTGCTCGATGCGTACGAAGCCGCCGATCGCGAAAAAACCATCCGCGGACGCCGCTGGGTCGTGACGCACGGCAACTTTCCCAACACGCAGGCGATTGAGCGCGCGGCAAAGCTGGACGTAGCATTCGATTGTCAGCCCGCGTGGCACCACTTCGACGGCCCCGCGCTAAAGGGCGTGTTCGGTCCGTCGCGCACGAATCATTTCCTTCCGTTGCGCTCATTGATCGATGCGAAGGTGGTGGTGGCGGGCGGTTCCGACCACATGATCCGGTTCGATTCCCGGCAGGCAATTAATCCGTACAACCCATTTTTCGGAATGTGGATGGCGATCACGCGGCGCACCGCGGACGGCGCCGTGCTTCATCCCGAGCAGGCCGTGACTCGCGAAGAGGCGCTGCGAATGTGGACGATCAACGGCGCGTACCTGTCGTTTGAAGAGAACCTCAAAGGCTCGATTGAGCCGGGTAAGCTGGCGGATTTCGTCGTCGTATCCAAAGACATCTTCACCTGTCCCGTTGACGAGATCAAGGACACCGAAGCGCTGATGACTGTGGTCGACGGGCGCACCGTGTATCAGAGCGCCGCGAATCGGTAGGCGCACGTTACTCTAATTAACAGCCGCGGCCCTGATGCTCGAGGTGAACGGGTTCACCGCGGAACATCTCACTGGCGTGCGCCTGGAGGCGTTCAGTGACGCTGGCCTGGAGCGCGCACAGACGGAATTTCGCGCACTTGGTATAATGGTCTTCGAACCCTTGGGAGGTCGTCTAACGGTAAGACTGCAGACTCTGGATCTGCGTATCGGGGTTCGAATCCCTGCCTCCCAGCCACTGATTCTCGCGAGCTGCCAAGCCAGAACTTCCACGCCCTGTCCCTCTTTGATCGCAGACGTGTCGCGCTAGCTTCGCACGGTATTACCCTTTGGCCTCCGCGTTCGCCCGGTTCAGCAGCGCTTTCATGTAGGCGAAGCCGTAGGCGGTCTGCGTGTAGTTTCCGCCGACCATGCTCGGACTGTGGTCCAGAATCACGATGCCGTCGTAGTTCACGTCGCGAAGCGCCTTCATGATCTTCCACATGTCGTAATAACCGTTGTCCATGAACGTTTCGACGAAGTGGGGCAATGGCGCGCTCACGTTGCGAAAGTGAATCTTCCAGATTTTCTTCGCGCCGAAATAGCGGATCATTTCCTCGGGATCTTTGCCGGTCAGCTTCTTGCCGCCTTCGAGCCACGTTCCACAGCACAAACAGATTCCGGCATTCGGGCTGTTCGCGATTTCCATCGCCCTCTTGTAGCCTTCAAAGTTGCCAAAGATGCAGCGCGGCACGCCCGCCAGCATTGGCACCGGTGGATCGTCCGGGTGAATGCCGATGCGCACGCCCTGCTCCTCGGCCACCGGCGTCACTTGCTTGATGAAGTGAGTGTAATTGGCCCAGATCTCTTCTTTTGTATACTCGCGCCCGTGCGAGAGCGGGCCCTTAAACACAGTGCCCGCCCAGTTGCCGCGCGCTTCGGGGCTGTTTTGATTGAACTCCCGCGCCGACGCGCCCCGCACATCGGTCCGGCCACTGGTCCAAATCCCGTTGCCCATATGCGCGTACGTCGTGTAATGGATCCCGGCCTTGCCGAGATTGCGGAGGTACTGCTTGTATTCTTCGACCTTTTGATCGCGGCCTGGAAGATTGAGCGTCACCTCCGGCATGTTATGTACGCTCGTGTTGCCGATGTTCCAGACGGTGATGCCGGCGTCGTCGTAGCGCTTCTTGATCTGGGCGAAGCCTTCCGCGGTGCGCATGTCGGCAGGGGAGCCGACGCTGACATACTGCGCGCCGAGCTGCTTCAGGAACAGAAGTTGCTCGTCCGTTGGCCTCGGCGAGGACTGCACACACAGCTTGATGCCAGGCGCAACTTTGTGTACGACGGCCGCGGCCCTTTCAAGAAAACCTGCTCCCAGTACTCCAAACGCCATCCGGCCCAAATCTCTCCGCGCGATTCGGTTGATTGTCATCTGAGTCATCTCCTTTTCTACTACGTGCGGCCTGATAGGCCCGCGGCCCAATGAGCGGTTCCGGGGCTGAGCGCCAGCGTATTGCTGTGGCCGCCAAAAAGTATACCTCAGTCGATCGTTATTCGCGTTGATTCCAGAACCATGTTCGCGCGGATTCACTTCGGAGCGCCGCGGCGCCCGCGCCCGCGGTGTGCGTACATAGGGTTTGGGCGTCTATACTGCATACAACTGCATACCGTCATATCAATTTGCATTCGACCGGATATCCCTGGCTGGTGCATCCGGATCACGTGCCGGAGTTTCCGGCCGGCCCGAATCAGCGCGGCGGCTGGGGTTACGCAGTGGGTCAGATCAAGGCGATGCTGCGCCAGTTGTGAAGCGAACGGGAACCCTGGCTTCGCGTTTGGGTTCTAACATGAAATTGTGCCGGCAGTTTTGTCACGGCTCGCGTTCTGGGCGCAGGTCGCGGGGATTGCTGCGACAGGGTGGGTGATCTGGGTCGCGTGGGCCCCGCCGCACATGCGGGGAAATCTGTCGTTCCGAATCGTGTGGACGGCAGGCCTCGCGATCGGGGCGCTGGCGTGGAGCGCCATTATGGCGATTGCGCTGATCCTGATCCGGATCGCTCAGGATTCCCGCGCAGCGCCGCCGGCTTTTCGCCCATCAGCCGCCGCCGTGTGGTTCGCGCCCGCAACTCTGCTGCTCCACCAATTCACTCCCACAGAAGCGGCCGCGGGGCTGGTGCTGATCGTGAGCGCGACGCGATTGCTGTGCGCGCAAGTTGAGAGCGATAGCCGGGCGCCCCAATTGGATCGCCCTATGGCGTGGTCTTTCCTGATCGCGAGTGGTTTGCAGATGGCGTGTGCGTTGGTTTGGATGGAACATCGTCTGGCCGCGGCCGGTCTGCTGGCGTTCAGTACGGCATTGCTGACATCGATTACGATAGCCACCGGCGCATGGTCCGGCGATCGCCCGCCCAGCCTGCCCCGCTCCGTATTGGGGCTCGCGCTGACTGTGCTGCTCGCTATGATGGCCGGACGCCTACCGGGCATCGGCGACGGCGGTCCAGGTTCGGCGAACGATCCCAGCGGCACATCCACAGTCGGTCAACCGGCGCAGCAGGCCAAATCCCCCGCGTCGAAGACCGATTCGCCTGGCGCACCGAATCAGCAGACGCGCGCGCCGGAACTGCCCCCAGTCATGCAAGCCGGCATAGCAGGCGACTACGCAGGCGTGATCCTGTGGCCCGAAATCAAGCCTGTGACCATGCTCGTCGCTCCTGCCTCTGGCGGCATCGCGACGCGCGGCGTCCCGAGTCATCCGTTGACGATCCCGTTCACTGGCGAGTACTGGCTGTTTCGATTTCCCTTCTTGCGCCCTCCTCCCAACTCCGCAGTTCAGCGTGGCACACCCACGGCGTTATCCTTCAAAACAACGGACCACGCGCGGCTCAATATGGAAGCGCATCACCGGCTGGAGCAGCCCATCCCTCTGAGTTGCTGTAGCCGACTTTTGCTTACGATTCGCAACGCCGATCCGTACGCCCCGCGCACGGTATCGCTCGAGGTGGTCTTGATCGATCGTAAGCTGTTGAACACAACCCAGAGCCTGGGTACCGTAGCCGTCGCGTCGATCCCGGCCATGAAGGACGGTGAAGCAACCGCGGTCCCGGAGACGTTGGACTACCGATTCCAAGGGTCGACGCGCATCGACAAGTTCGACGAGATCAAAGTCGTGTTCCACCGGACGATGAGCCGGATCGACAAGAGCGCGCGAGTCGCCATCGAACGGTTTGTACTGGTGCCCCGCGGCACTACTTGATTTATGATTCACGCGCTTTCCCGATATTGGCGCCCCCAAACCGCTGTCCTAACGCGGCGGTTGCCGCTAACGAATTGAAACCTGTTGAGCCCTGTCGCGCATTGGTGCTTTGGCGGCTACATTTTTATCTACAGTGAAATGGGGTGGACCCCTTCCCTGAGACAATCTCCGTTTGCTACACCTGCCGTTGGGATACTACATCGACCATACCCAGAATACGAGCTTCAACTCCTGGCAGACTTCGTTGCCGAAGCGTTTCTCACATAGCTTCAGCGGCAGCTTCCATCACACCTGGGGTAAAGCTCTAACGGCAGGAGGCGGCGGAGATGATCGGTTCCTACTACCGCCGATATTGGCATCCGCAAGGAACTCCCGCTCGTCGAACGCCTCCGTCTCCGCTTTTGTGCGGACATGTTCAACGCGTTCAACCACACCAACCTATCCGGTTTGGTGAAGGAAGTTACCAATTCCAGCTTCGGTGTGC